>DAHXKW010000131.1 GCA_027366195.1 Alphaproteobacteria bacterium
TTTAGAGCATTACGGCTTGCGAAATGTCGAATATGCTCCTTAATCTGTGCAGAACATCCATGAACATTAGGGCAGTAGATTGTTGCTTGATCATGGTGCGTTTTGGTATGACAAACGGGACACCGGTCTGGAAAAATAAATTCTCTAGAATATTCCTGTCTCTTAGCCGCTGTTATTTGAGGAATCACATCTCCTGCCCTTTTAACTGTGACAAGATCACCAACATGAATATGCTTACGTTTTATTTCATCAGCATTATGCAAAGTTGCTCTTTGTATCAAAACACCACCGATATTTATGGGTTTTAAAATAGCAACGGGAGTTAACGTGCCATTTCTTCCAACTTGAACAATAATTTTTTCAAGAGTTGTCTGACCTTCTTCAGCGGGAAACTTATAGGCTATGGCAAAGCGTGGCACACGACCAACTGTACCTAACCGTTTTTGTAGTTTAATATCATTTATTTTGAATACCACTCCATCAACATCGTAGGGCAAATCAGCACGGATTAAAGACATATTATGAAAATAATCTTCCAGTGCTTTTACCTGATGACACAATTCAATTTTTTTACTTACCTGAAAACCTAATTCTTTTAATTCATGTAGATCATGCCACTGGCCTTTTGACTCAGAACCATAAATATAATAAGCAAAAAACCGTAAAGGTCGTTTTGCCACAATACGTGGATCAAGTTGTCTAATAGACCCTGCAGCGGCATTTCTTGGATTCGCAAAAAGTGGTTCTGCATTTTTTCCCCGCTCTTCATTGAGTTTTTCAAATGCTTCTTTTTCCATATAAATTTCACCACGTACCTCAACATCAACAGATACAGAAATAGTTAAAGGAATATCGCGAATCGTTTTTGCATTTTGCGTAATATCCTCACCTACATTTCCGTCTCCCCTAGTTGCAACCCTGGTTAGAATTCCATTTTTATAAATTAAAGAGGCCGACAAACCATCAATTTTGGGTTCCGCCACAAAATCATGAAAAGTACCATCATTTAAAAATCGAGTTGTGCGCTTTAAAAAATCTAATAGTTCTTCATTTGAAAAAACGTTATCCAAGGAAAGCATAGGAATTTTATGCGCTACTTTTTGGAAAACAGATAAAGGGGCCATACCCACTCGGTAACGTGCACTATTGGGCCTAATTTCTTCGGGATATTCAGTTTCTAAAGTATCCAACTCCCGTCTGAGTCTGTCATAAGTTGCATCATCAATTTCAGGCTTAGCAATGTTATAATATAAATTATCGTGATGTGCGATTTCGTCTGTTAATTGTCGTATGCGTTTCTGGATATCTGCTATCGACGTTTCTGAAGTTTTCATTAGTTTTGCAGTTTTTGGATATAGTACTGCACTGGCGAGGAGCCCACCCGTTCTACCACACCGAGCAGCCCACGTACCGCCACCACAGCTACATAGCTTCGCCATTACGTCTATTGTAACTTGAATTGTTACAATAAAGTTAGAACCTGTTTTCATGAATTTTAAATTTCATCGTGATTATCAAAATCCGATCGTACCAGAAGCTGGACGAGAATAACGTTCAGTACGTTACCGTTGTTTTAGCAAGAGAAGTCTTATAGGTTTTTTCCCTTTCAAAACTTTCGATGATAGATATACCCCACAGACTCTAGGTTGTATGAACAAGTTATGTCTTAAGTAATAAATGCAGCAAGGTTTTTTTCCGTATACATCAAATATTTCAACGATAAAATTTTGAGATAAAAACCTTGTTTTAAATTGCATTCTTCCCCATTCAAATTCTTGAGAACCTCCTTCATCTTGCCTAATATACGGATCTGTCTTCCCTGATAAAACATCATAAAAAAATTGTTTAGCCATACGTCTTTTGGATTCTTTGCTTTTAGGCGCTGTAAATACAATTGGTGTAGATATCCCATCTTGGAAGGAAACGAGCAGATCCTGCGTCACACCATTATCCGTAACAAAAGCCATTGATAT
>DAHXKW010000132.1 GCA_027366195.1 Alphaproteobacteria bacterium
AAAAAGGAGAATTTAAAATGGCTGCTAATGTTGCAAAATTGATTGAAGAAATTAAGTCGCTAACACTTATGGAAGCGGCAGAAGTTGCAAAAACGCTAAAAGAAGAACTAGGACTTCCTGATGCTGCGCCTATGGTTGCTATGGCAGCTGGTGGCGCTGCTGCTCCTGCTGGTGCAAGCGCTGAAGAACAATCCGAATTCACTGTTACTTTGACAGAAGTTCCTGCTGATAAGAAAATTGGCGTTTTAAAGGTAGTCCGTGAAATCACAGGATTGGGTCTTGCGGAAGCCAAAGCAATTGTTGACGGTGTACCAAAAGAACTAAAAACTGGTGCTGATAAAGCAACAGCTCAAAAAATCGAAGCTGATATCAAGGCAGCAGGTGGCGTTGTGAAGGTGAGCTAATCACTTTCTGGATGAGTGGGTAAGTCTGACTTTTATGATTGGGGAAAATAAATGACCACGGCACATAACTACAATCGTGATTATCGTTACTGGTTCGGTAACTTCAAAGAAGCTGTTGAACTTCCGAATCTGATCGCATTGCAAAAACAATCTTATGATAATTTCCTACAAGCTGATGTACCACATGACAAACGTACACGTTCTGGCTTGCATGAAATTTTTTCAGAAATTTTTCCTGTTAAAGACCTGTCAGGAAGAGCTCAGTTGGAATACCATGGCTACTACTTTGAGAAGCCAAAATATACTGAAGAAGAATGCCGCTATAAAGGTCTGACTTATTCATCATCATTAAAACTAACTCTTCGACTAATCGTTTGGGAATTCGACCAAGATACAGGATCAAAAAGTATCAGGGACATCAAAGAACAAGATGTGTACATGGGTGAAATTCCTATTATGACATCCCGTGGAACCTTTGTTATTAATGGAATTGAACGTGTTATTGTGTCACAAATGCATCGTTCCCCTGGTGTATTTTTTGATCATGATTCTGGTCGATCACACGTATCTGGTAAGTATTTATATGCTGCACGTATCGTGCCTTATCGTGGATCCTGGTTTGATTTCGAATTTGATTATAAAGATACCGTCTTTGTTCGTATTGACCGCCGCCGAAAAATTAGCTTGTCTACCTTCTTGTTTTGCATTCCCAAAATGTCACCGGAAGAGCTAGAGGCTCAGAAAAATACCGTACCTAGCTATTCACACAATGGTTACACAGCCGTTGAACTGCTTAAAAATTTTTACGACACCTTATCCTTCAAGCGCGAAAAAGATAGGTGGGTAGCTGATTTTTATCCGGCTCTATTTAAAGGGTTTACACCTAAAACAGATATCACGGATTTAAATGGAAATGTGCTTGTACCTACTGGTTCTAAGATGACTCCACGTGTTATTCGTCAACTTGAAAAAGACCAGGTCAAACAAATCATGGTCGATGATGAATTCTTGCTTGGCAAACTCCTGACCTATGACTTTATTAATCCAACAACAGGTGAGATTCTGATCGAAACAGGCACTGAAATCACACCTGAATGTTTGGAGTTATTTAAAAAAGAAAAAGTTAATAGTATTACAATTTTCAATATTGATGCTTTAACCGTAGGCGCGTACTTAATTAAAACCTTCAAAGCTGACAAAATTGCAAACCGTGAAGAAGCACTTATCGACCTAGCCAAAAACATTCGTCAGGGTGAGCCTCCAACGCTTGAAAATGGAGAAATGCTTTACCGCTGTTTATATTCTGATCCTGAACGTTATGATCTATCCGCCGTTGGCCGTGTAAAAATCAATGCACGTCTTGGTTTTGGTGATTCTGTCCCGGATACTGTAAGAATTCTACGCAAAGAAGATATCTTCGCCATCATTCGAAAACTGATAGAAATCAAAGATGGTTTGGATGATATCGATGATATCGACAACCTAGGTAACCGTCGTGTTCGCGCTGTTGGCGAATTAATTGAAAACCAATATCATGTGGGTATTCTACGTCTTGAAAAAAGCATACGTGAACGCATTGCTGCATCAGATATTGATGTGTTGATGCCCCATGATTTGGTCAATGCAAAAGCTCTTGGATCACTGCTTCGCGAATTTTTCGGAACATCTCAACTATCACAATTCATGGATCAAACAAATCCACTTTCTGAAGTGGCACATAAACGACGCTTATCTGCTTTAGGACCTGGTGGCTTAAGTCGTGATCGTGCTGTCTTCGAAGTGCGTGACGTCCACCCTACACATTATGGTCGTATTTGCCCTGTTGAAACTCCTGAAGGACCAAATATTGGCCTCATTAATTCATTATCTTCTTTCGCACGAATTAATAAATATGGATTTATTGAAACGCCATACCGCAAAGTTGTTGAAGGGAAAATAACAAACGAAGTCGTTTTCCTAACATCCACACAAGAAACTAATCATGTTATTGCTCACGGTGAAGTAGCTGCTGACGAAAATAATATAATCACAGAACGTTTTGTGACATGTAGCCGAAATGGTGAATACGGAATGTACCCCCGTGAAGAAATCAGCTATGTCGATGTGTCACCAAAACAACTTGTGTCAGTCGCTGCATCTTTAATACCGTTCTTAGAAAATGACGATACTACCCGCGTTTTGATGGGCGCAAACATGCAACGTCAAGCTGTTCCTTTAATTAATCCAGATGCCCCAATTGTTGGTACGGGTATGGAGCGTGTCGTTGCAAGAGACTCTGGTGCTGTTGTTTTGGCAAAACGTTCCGGATATGTTGAAAGACTTGATTCTAAACGTATCGTTGTTCGTGCTGTAGATGAAAATACAGATCAGGTTACAGGTGTAGATATCTATCGTCTTCGTAAATTTGAAAGATCTAATATGGGCACATGTATTAACCAAAAACCTTTAGTTGATGCTGGGCAGTTCGTTAAAAAAGGGGATATTTTAGCAGACGGAAATGCAATATCTCAGGGTGAGCTAGCTCTTGGTAAAAATGCTCTAATCGCTTTTATGTCTTGGAATGGATATAACTTCGAAGACTCAATTGTAATCTCTGAAAAAATTTCGCAAGAAGATGCCTATACTTCAGTACACATTGAAGAGTTGGAAATTGTAGCCCGAGATACAAAATTAGGACCAGAAGAAATCACCCGTGATATTCCCAACGTGGCAGATGAAATGCTCCGCAATTTGGATGAATCGGGAATTATCTACGTAGGTGCAACAGTTAAACCCGGTGATATCCTTGTTGGCAAAGTAACACCTAAAGGTGAAATTGCGCAAAGCCCTGAAGAAAAATTATTGCGTGCTATTTTTGGAGAAAAAGCATCTGATGTAAAAGACTCATCCTTAAGAGCAACCTCGGGCATTCAAGGCACTGTTATCGATGTTCGTGTATTTTCACGTCGCGGCGTTTCTAAGGATGAACGCACTGTTCTTATTGAAAGACAGGACGTTCTAAAAGCAAAAGCAGACTGTGAAAACGGTATACAAATTTATGAACATAGTTTCAAAAAATCTTTGTTGGAAACACTGGTTAATCAAGAATTAGCCTCAAAGTTTGGTCCTCATAAACAGGGAGAAACTGTTACTGAAACTATGTTAAACAGCACCCCATGGTCTCAATGGAAAACAATTAAAGTAAAAGATCAAAACAAACAAAGCCACATCGATCTTTTAACCCACCAATTTGATGAGGCTGTGAAAAATTTACAAGAAGAATTAAAGGACAAGATAAACAAAATTAATCAAGGTGACGATTTGTCTCCCGGTGTTTTGAAAATTGTAAAAGTTTATATTGCTGTAAAACGCAAACTTCAGCCCGGAGATAAAATGGCTGGACGACATGGTAATAAAGGTGTTGTATCACGTGTTGTACCCGTTGAAGATATGCCTTTTATGGAAGATGGTACCCCAATTGATATTATCGTCAATCCTTTAGGTGTACCTTCTCGTATGAATGTCGGACAAATTCTTGAAACACACTTGGGTGCTGCAGCTGTGGGTCTTGGCAAAAAGATTCAGGTCATGCTGGATGAACATAAAGCAAAAAAACAAAATAAAACGGAAGAAATTAGAAACTTATTAGCTGAAATTTATCAAGACTCTAAAGCTCACTTGGATGAGATTAAAACAGCTGAACAAGAAAAATTATTAGAATTCGCAGATGCTATTAAAAAAGGGATACCTTTTGCATGCCCTGTATTTTCAAAGCCAGCTGAAAAAGTAATTGATCGGTTGCTAAAACTAGCTGGTTTTGATGCATCTGGCCAAGTTCAACTATACGATGGTCGAACAGGAGATGCTTTTGAACGCAAAACAACTATTGGTTATATGTATATTCTGAAACTTCACCATTTGGTTGATGATAAAATGCACGCTCGTTCTATCGGTCCTTATAGCTTGGTAACGCAACAACCTCTTGGCGGTAAAGCCCAACAAGGCGGACAACGTTTTGGTGAAATGGAGGTTTGGGCCCTTTATGCTTATGGCGCCGCTTATACATTGCAAGAAATGTTAACTGTTAAATCAGACGATGTAACAGGTCGTATGCTTACTTACGATGCAATTATTAGAGATGAAAATAAAACACAAATCGGGGAACCAGAATCATTCAAAGTTTTGGAAAAAGAAATACAAGGTTTATGCTGTGAATTTATCAAATTATCCAAAGATGAATTAACTGAAGAGTTAGCCTTACAGGAAAAGAGGAGGTCACGTGTCTAAAAGATTTACAAGACAAATAGATCAACAGGTATTAGATTACGAAGCACTCAAAATTCGTGTGGCCGATGAGCATACTATACGTTCATGGTCTTATGGAGAAGTGAATGATTCTGGTTCCCCGATTTGTGTTTTATTTTCATCTCTAAT
>DAHXKW010000146.1 GCA_027366195.1 Alphaproteobacteria bacterium
AATAATATTTATTTTATATTGTATTTAAAAAATAATTGTAATATGTGTCAAGTATCAAGAAAAAATCTCTTGTGTTACTTAACGATTATGCCCAATATAAATATAACGAGTACGTTAGTTTAGAATTATGGGATTAAAAAACCAAGAAGAAATGTCAATGGAAGAAATCTTGGCGTCTATTCGGCAATATGTATCCACAACCAATGATCGGCCATACAATGATACCGTTTCGAAGGTGGTTAAATTGACGGAAGAATTGGTAGAAGATGACGAGGAGGAAGTGACAGCACCACGTATAGTGGAGACTTCGGCTAAACTGCGTTCTTCCCCTTTTTCCAAACTTCAAGAAGTAAAAAAGGTGTCCGAACAAGAGACCTTTTTTATGCAATTTTTTCGAGATATCGTTTTAGAATGGTTAGACAGGCACCCTGACTTTGTTGAAAAAGCTGTACACAAAGCTATTAAGAAAGAATTAGAGGACTAATTTCTTACTTATTGAGCTTTATTAAAGACACCAGGGGACATAGGGGCAGCGCAACCGCCGTATGATGGTTGTGGTTCACATCCTTCATGACAGATATTGCACGCTGTGCATTTTGAGATGAGCATTTGTGGTGCGAAGAAGAGCATGATGGCGAGTAGGATCACAGCAACCATTCCACCTTCTAAGAATACCATTCCGAGTGTTGTTATAGGAACATCGATGTTTCCGCCAAGAGTTTGTGGGGGAGTTCCTCCTAGTAAGGTTGTTGGGAATGTGGTAATTGGTGATGACGGAGCTGGTGATCCTCCAGGTGCGCTAGATGTTACGTTGAAGAATGTACCCTTATCGCCGAAGAAAAGTACGAAGAGGCAGAATAGTGCTGAAAATCCAATATACGCAAGTAGGATCCAAGCTATAGTTGTCATGAGTAAATCTCCTTATTAATAGTTATTCTTTATTACACAATCTTCCGTGTACATTACTATTATATCAAAAAATTAATTAAAATTACAACTATTTTTAATATTATAGTTAACCCCGTTTTAATATGAACTGTCATCCTCGCGAAAGCGAGGATCCACAAACCGACCGCCGGCTAATAGATTCCCGTTTTCATGAGGATGATAGTTCATTACATGATTTTTCAAAACTGATTGAATGGGGGTCAAGAAGAAAAATAGCATGGAAAAGTTCGTGGTGTCTATTCGACAGTGAGTGTATGTCTAACACCAACGATCGGCCGCACAATGGATCTACCTAAAGTGGTTAAACTGACGGAAGATTTGGTGGAAGGTGAAAATGAGGAAGTGCAAGTACCACGTATAGTGGAGACGCCTACCAAACCACGCCTTTTCCAAATCTGAAGCGGTGCTTTAGAATATTACTTAAAAATGTAGGTAACATTCCATTTTATCATAAAGAATTAGTTTCCCAACCCTTTACTTAAGCAGCGCAACCACCGCAGCTTGGTTGAGGGGCTTCACATGCATTGCAGATGTTGCATGCAAGGCACTTGGAAATAAGCATGTGAGGTGCCAAGAATAGAAGAACTACAAGTAGTAGCGCAGCAATCATACCACCATCGACGAATACTAAGCCTAGTGTTGATAGTGTTACGTCGATTGTGCCACCAAGCGTACCCGTGCCGCTTAAGGTTGTTGGGAATGTGGTAATTGGTGATGACGGAGCTGGTGTTCCTCCAGGTGCGCTAGATGTTACGTTCAAGAATGTACCTTTATCACCGAACCAGAATACGAATAGGGTGAAGATAGCTGAAAAGCCAACGAATCCTAATAGGATCAAACCTAAAATTGTCATAAAAAAACCTCCTTTAATTATTATTTATATACACATCTTCCGTGTACATTATTATTATATCAAAAAATTAATTAAAATTACAAATATTTTTTATATTTTTTTAATTATGTTATTATATTGTTTAAGTATTTCCTTAAATAAACTTATTCAGTTTCGTGAGTTGAAGTGTTCAATGATGATACACAGAGATTTGAGCTAAGGTCTTACTGTCATCCTCGCGAAAGCGAGGATCAATGAAGTGACCAACAGTCAATAGATTCCCGCTTTCGCGGGAATGACAAATTTGGGAATGAAGTATCTATTGCATAACAAAACTGACCATACGTCCTGGTATGACAATGGTTTTGATTATATTTCCCGTTAAGAACGACGAGACGTGTTTTTTGGCCTCATCAATTATATCTGATTCATTGATACCAGGACCCGCCTCAAATACAGCACGTTTTTTGCCATTTATTTGTACAACGATGGTATGTTTTTGTTCTGTAATGTAATCCGGATTAAATATAGGCCAGAAGTGTTGATCAGAGTTAAGTAGCTCGGCCGCCAGGTGCGGCATGATAGGTGCAATGGTAATGATATAAATGTGTTTGATCTCATTCCAAATATCAGAGTTCATGGTATCAAATCCTTTTTCAATCGCATTTCCAAGTTCACGGTGATGAGCGATAGCTTTGTTGAAAGCATGTTGTTCGTAGTCTTGGGTAATAAGTTTTAGATATTTATGGGCAATACCAAGTAATTCATCATTCCCTGTTTTTGCGGGTGGTATCATTTGAGTTAAGCGATAAATACGATTTGTATAACGCCAGCAGCCATCAAGCCCTTCGTCTGTCCATTCTAAATCTTTATCTGGTGGTGTATCTGACACAACAAACAACCGCGTTGTGTCAGCACCATATTTATCAATGATTTCTTGTGGGTCAATGGTATTCTTTTTCGATTTGCTCATTTTTTCAGATCGGCCTATTGTTATAGGTTTTTTGGCCGTTTCTACTTCTTCCGGGTATATCCAATTTCCATCGCCATCCTTATAGGTTTTATGGCATACCATTCCCTGTGTTAACAGATGGGAGAATGGTTCGTCGAAGTTAACATACCCCAAATCTCGTAAAGCTTTCACAAAGAAACGGGCATATAATAAATGCATAACAGCATGTTCGGGTCCACCAATGTACCAATCTACAGGATTCCACAGATTTACAAGTGATGGGTCTAAAGGGACCTCAGCCTTTGGACAGCAATAACGAAGCCAATACCAAGAGGATTCAAAAAACGTATCTAAAGTATCCGTTTCTCGTTGTGCTGGGCTATGGCACTGGGGGCATGTTGTATGTTTCCAAGTAGGATGATGATCTAAGGGATTACCTGGTTGATCGAAAGTAACGTCGTCTGGTAGTTTGACAGGTAATCGTGTTTCAGGAATAGTCCCGCAATTTTCGCAATGTACCATTGGCACAGGACATCCCCAATAACGTTGGCGAGATATTCCCCAATCACGTAAGCGGAATTGGATTGTTCCCTCGCCTTTATCTTCTTTTCTAAGATGCTCAACAACCTTTTTTTGCCCTTGTTCAATTGTTAATCCGTTTAAAAATTCAGAATCAAATATTTTATCCTGGTCATTGATGACAGGAATTATTGGCAAATTATATTTTAGTGCAAATTCATGATCTCTTTCGTCATGTGCGGGGCAGCCGAATAGAGCACCTGTACCGTAATCCATAACAACGAAATTAGCGACGTAGATCGGAAGTGGTTTGCCAGTAAAAGGATGTTGGGCAGTTAAATCTAATTTATAGCCTTTCTTTTCGATTGTACTGATGACTTCTTCTGCTGTGGGGATAGCTTGGCATTCTTCGATAAATTTATTGAGCTTTGGGTCATTGATTTTTTCTAGAATAGGGTGATTGGCGGCAACAGCAACAAATGATGCGCCAAAGATGGTTTCAGGGCGTGTTGTATATATTTTGATTTTGTCATCATTACTTGTGTGAAAATAAATATAGGCACCATGTGATTTTCCGATCCAATTTTCTTGCATTTTAACGATTCTATCGGGCCAACAGCCTTCAAGCTTTTTCAAGTTACTCAGTAGCTCATCCGCATATTTTGTTATACGCATAAACCACTGACGCATTTTTTTCTTTTCAACCATGGCTCCGGATCGCCACCCTTTACCATCGATAACTTGTTCATTGGCTAAAACCGTATTTTCAACAGGATCCCAGTTAACATAAGATTCCTTTTGATAAATCAAACCTGCTTTATACATTTCAATAAAAAGCTGCTGCTCGTGTTTATAGTAATCTACATCACATGTGGCGAGTTCACATTCCCAGTCGTATGAGAAACCTAAAGATTTTAGCTGTTCACGCATTGTGGCGATATTAGCATATGTCCATTTAGCAGGATGTTGTTTGTTTTGGAAGGCTGCATTTTCTGCAGGCAAACCAAACGCATCCCAACCCATTGGATGGAATACGTCGTAACCTTGCATTCTTTTAAAGCGGGCTATTATGTCACCAATAGTGTAGTTACGTACGTGCCCCATATGGAGCTTACCGGAAGGATAGGGAAGCATTTCCAAAACGTAGTACTTTTTATCTTTTCGCGGTGTGCCAACGGTATAAGTTTGTTCTTCAGCCCATTTTTTCTGCCACTTTTTCTCTGAGGCTTTAAATGAATAGACTGGATTGCCCGATGTCATATGTGTTTTTTTTATGATCTTGTCCTTTTATTCTACAACAGATTGAGCATAGGTTTTATCTCATGCTCCCATAAGTGACAATAGTAAAATTTTCAGTTTTACTTTATTTATTTTTTAAATATATAATAAAAATAGGTAAATATTAATAAAAAATTAATGGATCGCCTGGCGTTGGCCGCAGAGCTGATCATCGGGCATGATTATGAATTAGCAATAGAAATGCTGAAAAAAGAACAGTCTTCAACAGGACTCTATTGGTTATCATTACTATATCGTTTATTCGATAAATATGCGGAAGAAAAAGAAGTTGTAGAAGCTGGCTTAAAAAGCACTTTAGAATCTGATTTGGTTGAGTATTTTTCTGCTCGGCAATATTGGCAGGATTTAGACATTAATAAAAAAATGGTGCCACGCCAGTCTTTGCATATGCCGAGAAGTCCTTTGAAGATTCCAGATCCTGAAGATATAAGAAAGATGTGTTTTGTGACGGGTGGGGATTCAAATTATTTTCCACTTTTTGTGGAGGCAATTGAATCAATTCGTGCAACAAATTCATATAAGAATTGTGATGTGTTCGTATTTGATTGTGGTCTTACAGAAGAACAGAAGCGACATCTTCTAGAGGACTTACAGGTTAAAGCAGTGAGTGATCCAGGTTGGGATGTTAATGTGCCAATGACCTGCCAGCTTAATGAGCAAGGTGCGATTACTCAGTACCAAACACCTATTGGTTTTAAATGTATGGTAGCTAGACCCCATATGGATAAACATTTTCCTGGATATCGTTATTATATGTGGATTGATGCTGATGCGTGGATTCAAGATGAGCGGGCAGTTGATTTATATTTAGACTATGCCAAAAGTCAGGGAATAGGGTTATCACATCACATCACGTTTGATACTTATGATGACCACAATTGCTATTTTGTCCCACCTGTTTTAACGCCCGAAAATAAGATTTTCTTGAAAGGTAAACCTGCTGTTATTGTTTCTGCATTCTGTATAGATATTGAATCGGGTATATTCGATCAATGGCGTGAAAATTTCTATGACAATATAAAACAACAAGGATTTTGGTGGAATACGGAAGAACAGACTTTAGGATTAACTTTTCATCAAAGAAAGTTAAAGCATTTGGTTGAGCATCAAAACCACGCAGCTTTAGTGAGAGAAGGATTACCAATTGTTTACGATAATGACAACGTCTTGCACTCGGCGCGTTCAAATCAGGTGTTAGGTACAATCCATATGAGTTCTGGGAAATGGTACCACTATTTCCCATCCCAGAAACGCACGCACCCTATAAGAACGAATGAAGAATATCAGCATCACGTGCAACAGTATGGGTGGGGAAGCTTACGTGAGATTTGTTTTAAACACAAAATTGCGCCGAATCAGCTTGATGTACCCAATAGACATTTAATTTCTTGTAGATTCCGTGTATGGCCTTGGGAAGATAAGCCTGAGATAAAAGAGACACTTATTCAAGAAGCTAAAAGGGTATTGGTAAAGGGGGATGTATGTCACGTTTAAATGTTGCCGCTCAGCTAATTCGGGATGAAGAATATAAAACTGCGCTTGACATGCTTAAGCGGGATAACTCTTCTCAAGAAAGTTTATACTGGCAGTCTCTGATTTGTCGTTTGTTTGATCATTATGATGAAGAAAAGAAAATAATTGATATGGGGATGCAAAAACATCCTAATTTTGTATATATGCAGGAAAGAGTGGTTTGGCATAAAAAGCCACTTTTTGATCGTTTGGTGCCACGGCAATCCCTACGTATGCCACGAGATCCTTTGTTAACACCATCACAGTCAGCACTTGATCAGCTTTGTTTTGTAGTTGGTGGCGATAGCCATTATTTTCATATGATTGTTGAGTGTATAGAGTCTATTCGAGGGACAAGCCTTTATAAAGATGTGGCTGTTTGTGTTTTGGATTGTGGCCTTACAGATGACCAAAAGCATTATCTTGTTGAAGCTTTAAAAGTGGCTGAGATTCTTGCCGTTGATTGGCAGTATAAGGTCGATGGCTTTAAAACTTGTGATGGACCAGCACCAGAAGGTAAGTTAACACCATTGAATCCAGGACTTAAGGCTATTATGTCCAGGCCATTTTTGCATGATCTATTTCCTAATTATCGTTTTGTTTTTTGGATGGATGCTGATTCGTGGATACATGATGAACGTAGTATTGATCGCCATCTTGATCTTTGTTTAAGGCAAGGTGTGGCGTTTGCTTTTCCTGATCGCATGCCGTTTTGTCAAAGATTGGTTTACCAATATCCTGTTATTGAACAGCGGTACAAGGAAAAATTGGCAAATTGGTTTCATGTTTCAGGAAATCAATGGGTTATTGATGCTCAAACGAACTTTTTTGAAGATTGGAAAAAATATTTAGATTATCACGCACAAAAATATGGATTTTGGCGAGCGATTGATGAAGAAAGCGCCATGATCGTTATGGAAGAACGTGGTATGACTGAAATGCTGACTGAAAGAGATTTGTATATGTTGTACGCTTTTGGTTTGCCTGTTGTTAAAGACCAGTCGCAAACACTTTATCATCCCTGGAATGGGCAGGTAGTTGGTATTTTTTCAATGTTCCATCATAAATTTCAATATTATTGGCCAACAGTATTGTCGCCTTCAGGCGCTTTGTCTGAAGAACAGCTTAGGCAACATGTCCAAAATTATGCTCAATTATTAAAGATGGTGCAGCAAGGTCAGGATCCCTGTGGTTTGTATCCCGGTCAACCACAAATATCCCAGCACTTTAGAGTGTGGCCATGGGCAGATAAAGTTGAAATTCGTAGACTTTTAAAGGAGGTATCGCAATGTCAAAGCTAAAATTAGCTACAGCTTTCATTGCTGATCAGAATTACGAGTCAGCCAGAGACATATTAGAGAAGGAACAAAGAAATACTCACAATGTTTACTTTTTGTCTCTGCTCTACCGTTACTTTAATCAAATGCGTAAAGAGCAGACTCTGGTAGAACAGGCAGTATCATTGGGATTAAGTAGTCAATATATTGAGGAACGAAGAAAATATTATAGTTTGCCAATTTTCGAACAACTTGAACCTCGACAATCCTTAATTTTACCTAAGGATCCAGCCAGAATTGCATCTGCAGGATCTTTGGAACAGCTCTGTATTGTAACGGGGGGTGGTAGCGATAAGCCTTATTTTTATTTAATGACCCAACTGTTGGAGTCTTTAGAGGCTTGTCCAACTTATAAAAATGTTAGAAAAGGTATTATCGATTGTGGCTTAACAGATGAAGATAAAAATTATTTGCTCAAAAATTTTTCGAATGTGGAAATAAAAACACCAAATTTGAATTTCAAGTTGCCAGACAAGGTCGAGCGTTTTACGCAAAAGGGTAATTGGGGAATTTTGGCAAGACCTTTTATGGATAAACTTTTTCCGGGATACCGTTATTACATGTGGCTTGATACAGATTCTTGGGTGCAGGACGAGAGGAGTCTAGATAATGTGTTATGCGATGCAGAAAACTATAAACTGGGTGTTGTAGCCAGCCATTGTGGACGTGTTTATGCAGGTTCTTTTTGGGAGCGTTGGCATAAAACGCCAATTGTGCCTGAATATATGTGGCAATTTTTGCATGATAATCCCTTCCCATTATTAACGGCCTCATGCTTTTGTATTGATGCGAAGAATACCGATTTTTTCCCTAAATGGGGTAGATATTTGGAAGATCAAATGGAAAAAAATGGGTTTGATTGGGGCAACGATGAAATTACGTTCAATTATACAGTGCATAAAGATTTTCAGGTTTCTCGGGTTAATAGTCTTAACTATAACTTTGATTTGGGGGGAAGGGGGTTACCCAGGCTTAAACTAGATGAACCTGATGTTTTATATTCAACGCTTGATGAAGAAGTCGTGGGAATCCTTCATTTATGTGGGATGGGATTGCATAAAAGTTATCCCCTTTGGCCGTGTCTTGTGCACCCAAGCTCTTTCACTGAAGAAGTTTTTCAGGCAAACCGTCAACGTTATCAACAGATTGTTCAGTTTTGTGATGCACATAAAGTTATGCCAGATCAGGTTAATGCAGGTAGCAATAGTCAAATAACTTCTTGTCATTTTAGAGTTTTCCCTTGGCGTGATAAGCAATCAATAATGAGTGCGTTGAAAAAGGAGGCACAAATATGTCTACAGAGCAATTAGTTGCGCAATTAATTATTGATAATGAGTGGGATGCGGCTACCCAGATTTTGAGTAAAAGGCTAGAAACATCCAGTCACGTCAAAACACTATCCTTGCTATATCGATATAACAATCAATTCGAGCAAGAAAAGCAAGTTATCAGCCAGGCGCAAGAGTCGAGTTCGTATATAAAACAAAGGCGGGATTATTTTAATAAGTCAATTTGGGAACAATTAGAGCCACGTCAAAAGCTTTATATTCCAAAAGATTTTACCAAAGTACCCACTTTGGAAACTTTAGAGCAACTTTGTTTTGTAACAGCAGCAGGTAGCGACCACCCTTATTTTAGTTTGGTTTGGCAACTTATCGAGTCGCTCAAAAATACGAGTACATATAAGGATATTCCTATTATGGTATTTGATGCGGGATTAACCGATGATGATAAGCAGAAGCTTCTATCTACTTTTTCTAACATTACCATCGTAGATCCGGGTTGGGATGTTGAAATAAATATGAACGCCACACGGGTGACACAAGCGGGATTGAAGGGATGTACAGCCCGACCTTATATGGATAAACATTTCCAGGGGTATAGATATTACATGTGGCTTGATACGGATGTTTGGATACAAGATGAAAGAGCGTTAGATTCTGTTGTAAAACAAGCTGAAGAAGAGGGTGTGGGATGTGTGCAAGACCATTTATATGATAATTGGCAAAATAGTTTTTGGGATATGAATAATCGTGTTAAACCAATAGTTCCTAAAGACTTTAGCAATTTTTTGACAACAAAAAAGACTGTTACGGGAGGAACATTTTGTATTGATAAGCAATCTGGTTTTTTTGAAAAGTGGCAAGCTTATTTCAAACTAGCTATCGATGAATGTGGTTTTACGTGGGGGAGTGAGGAAATTACTTTCTTATATACTGTCAATAAAATGCTTCCTAAAATTCAGCCCATTAGTCGTGTACATCAATTTTCTGGGTGTAGAAATGGTTTTCCCATTATTCATGAAAAAGATCAAATATTATATACACCAGACAGCAATCAAATTATAGGTATTGTGCATTTAACAGGTTTTCTTTCTTTAAAAAATGATCCGTTTATACCTGTTGTATTGTTACCTAGGGATCAATTTGTACCGGTCAATCACCTAGAACAGAATAAGCAAATTTTTAATCAGTGGTTAGCCGCTCATAAGCAAATGGATACTCAGCATCAGATTAATGTGTTTGAGAACACAAAAATGACTTCATTTCATTTCAGGACATACCCATGGAAAGATAAATCAGCAATACGAGAGGAGTTATTTCAAAACGTCAAAGCTGTCTTGGCTCAAGAGGCGTAGTCCGTATATACTAGGGTATCTATTTGAAAATGATCATTTTATGTTTTCTTTGCTTTATGCAGCACCAACCAATCCACTAAATGGCTTGGATATTATGAGATTTTTGCCTTTTATCCTTATTTTCATAGTTTTTTACTTCTTAATTTTCAAACCTCAAAATGATAAAGCAAAGCAACAAAAAGAAATGCAAACAGGTTTAAAGGTAGGAGATAAAATTTTACTTAATGGTGGTATATTGGGGAAAGTATCAAAATTAACAGGTGATGAAGAGGTCCTTGTTGAGATCGCGGAAGGTGTAAAAGTACGCTGTTTGCGTAGTGCAATAATGGAAAAGAAGTATTGAAGATATTACGAGTTTTTCTTTTTATATTTATAGGGTATTATCTCCTTCTTATATTTATTTTTGCTTATCAGGTATATAAGCCGAGTTGTCTTCCGAATCCGCAAAATCCACCTTCGGCCATTATTGTGGCTACAGGGCAGGGTGGGAGAATAAAGGCTGGTGAGTGTTTAGCGCAGCAATATCATTGTCCTTTATTTATTTCAGGGGCTGGCTATAAAGTTAGGGCGGGAGAAATTATAAAAAATTTTAATTTAATCTCACGTGTTTTTTTGGGGTATGATGCTAAAAATACAGAGCAAAATGGTTTGGAAATTACAAAATGGGTGAAAGAATTTCAGTTGATGTCGATTGTTGTAGTCAGTCATAACTACCATTTGCCACGTTTGTTGCTGTATTTGCGTCATATTCCTAAATTGATGATTTATTTTTATCCTGTACGGGCTCCATTATCCTCATGGCGTTTTATTATGGAAATGCATAAGTATTATTTTGCTTATATAAAAGACATTTTAAAAATCCATGCGTTTTAAAGCATAAATATCTTTTCGATCCATTTTTTCTCTTCTAGAGTTAATAGCTCAGTAGCAATCAAATTTGTATCAATAGGAGCTTGAGTTAGATTCTGGAAGTGATACCAGTCCTCATCTAAAGCTTCTACATAGGCCAAGTTTTCAATGCGTATGCCATAAGCATTAGTTTTATAAAATCCCGGCTCAATAGATACGACCATGCCAGGTTGTAACGGTGTAGTGGAAGCCTTCGGGCTTATTGATGGTGGAGACTCATGGACATTTAAACAAGAACCCACACCATGCCCTGTTCCATGTCCATAGTTGCGGTGTTTACGCCATAAAAATTGTCGGGCCAAGGTATCTAATTGAATTCCAGTTGTGTCTTTGGGGAATACAGCTGTCATAAGTGCCAAGAAACCTTTGAGTACTAAGGTGAAATTTTCCTTTATCTCAAAAGGAGCTGTATTCGCTTTATAGAGAATTGTTCGTGTAACATCAGTTGTTCCGCCATAATAATGCCCACCTGAATCAACAAGATAAATATCTCCTGGTGTCAAAGTCCGGTTAGTCTCTGTTTTGGCTCGATAATGTACGATAGCGCCATGATCGGCCACGGCAGAAATCGTTGGAAAACTTGGAGCGATGAAATCCTTTTGTTCTTTTCGAAAACTAAGCAGTTCCTCTGCCGCACTTATTTCAGTGAAGGTATCATTTGTTTCTGATAGCCACGATAAAAATTTTCTGATTGCCAGACCATCTTGTTGATGGGAATTTTTGAAACCTTCTAATTCTATAGGACTTTTACACGCTTTCATAAGTGTAATAGGGTTAGGCCTTGCTTTTGCATGAGGAAACTTTTGGTATATGGCCAGAGGAGCCATAGAATCTATAACTAAATGTTTCACTTTTTTGGGCTGTTCATCAACAGAACCATCCGCATAAATAGTGCAATAGTTTTCAATGGCCAAAGAATAGGGTTTATCAAAACTACGAATATTTAAAAGCCAAGATACTGAATCAGCATCAGTAATTAATAACGCGTCTGCTTTTTCTTTTTCTAAATATTTACATACACGCTGAATTTTAGAGGCTGAGGAATCGGTGTATTTTTTATATTCAGCAGTTTTGTATACTTGTCTTTTTGGCTTATTTGGCCAGAAACGATCTAACAAATGTTCATAGTGTATATGGGATAATCCCTCTAGTTCTGACTTTGTCCAAAGCCATGGATCAACTGTGACGTTTACTTCTGGTTTAATAAACGTTTTCCAGTGTTTATAATCATGTATTTTAATATCTTTAAAACACTCGTTCTCTGCTTGTAGAGTATAGCGTGAGTCAACAAATAAATGTTTTTCTTGCTGGTCATCTATAATCAAGATTCCAAGAGATCCTGTAAATCCCGTAAGATGATGCAACAAATTATCCGCTATTTGTGTATATTCAGAACGAAATCTATCCCATGTTGGAATGATGTAATTCATATTATGCCAGAGAAGATAAGGTACTCTGAGGGTTCCATGTTTAAGATGGATGTGTCAAGTTAAGTGCTTTAGGGAAGTTGGAAGATTATTTTTTACGTTTAGGAGCAGGTTTTTTAGAGATAACGACAGCTTTAGTTTTATTTTTTGATTGTACTTTTTTTTGATTCAATTGTTTAGATGGAGTTGGTTTGTTCGTGATGCTTTTTTCATCTTCCTTATCATCCAAATCTGCAGCGCTGGCATTAATGATCATTAAAATTATGAACAATATAACAATGATTCCAATAATTACAAATGACTGCCAGTTCATAAGACTCTCCATTATTTATTATTACACTGTGTTGATGATACGAGGGTTGGCGCGACAGGTGACATTTGGGTGTTTGCCATGCAACCTGTTTCACATTCTTTTATAATTTCTAGCCAGGGTGAATCATGGTTTGTGTTATGTAAAACATTTCCAGCAAGTATGTTTAAAACATTTTGGACATGTTGCATGAGCTTATCATCTGTTTTGGACGGGGTTAAGGCCGTGATCGCTGTAGCAATTGTTACAATTAGGCTTGCTATCTGAAATAGTTGATAAATTGTCTCTTTATCAAATAATCTCTTCATCGCCAGCGCATCCAGAATCTTTATAATATTATTATGAATTATATTATAATTAAAGTCAACTTTATTTATATTTTACTTAAATATATTAATAATAAAAATTGACAGATTCTAAAGGTGCTTTGTTGATATTTTTCAGTTATGCCTCATTGGTTTTGAAAGAAGTCTATTGTAAAGAGTATTTTTAAGATGATACTTTGATGCCCAAAATACCAATAATGACTAATATAACAAATAAAAACTGTAAGCCATTAATATGTTCACCATACAAAAAGTGGCCGCAAGCAAGCAGGCCAACAGAACCAATCCCACCCCAGATAGCATAAGCTAGACCTAGGGGAATCTGTTTTATTGCTTGAGTTAAAAAATAAAGACTCAGGATTGAAAAACCGATCACAAGACTTGTGGCTATTGGCTTGCGGAAACCGTTTGAAAATTTCAATCCCACAGCCCAAATAATTTCAGACAAACCAGCTAAAAACAGCATGAACCAAGCGAACATCAGAGTCTGATGTGTATTATCATATTCTTATTGTACACTCTAATAAGGTAGAGAAGAAACTATTGCCCATGACAACACCGTCAACGCCGTATTTTTTTAATTCTTCGAATCTTTCAAAAGTCACACCACCGTCAACCCAACATTCCCCTTTGTAGTTTTGAGATTTAGCATACATAACCTTTTCCAGATTTTGAGCGAGCATGGCTTGTCCTGAAAATCCTGGGTATACCGTCATAATAAGTAAACGATCAACTATATGCCAGAAAGGCTTTGTTTCTTCAATCGGATAATCTGGGTGAATAGCGAAGCCAACTTGTATGTTCGTTTTTTTAATATTTTCGATGTAAGGGATTACATTCGTACAAGCTTCTGGATGAAATATGATAATTCGAGGATTAATTCTTAAATAATGATCGAGTAAAATGTCTAAACAATTAATCATCAAATGTAGGTCTAAAGGATAGGATGTATGCATGGCTATGCTGCGAACCAAATCAGGTCCGAATGCCAAATTAGGAACAAAGTGCCCATCCATAATATCAACATGTAGACCATTAATAGAACATTTATCTAAAACCCTTAACAGTCCATCAAATTTTAGCCAATCAGTATATGCCAGTAATGATGGCGTAATTTTCATTATGTTTGACCTTGTGCCTGAGTACGTTTTCCTTGGATCGAAAAGTGAGGGACAACGTGTTTGCGAATTAAGTCAACGATGATACCTTCTCTGATACCTCGGTCAGCAATAGTGAGTTCTGGAATTTTAAGTGTTTCGAAAATACCTAGTAAAATAGCACCACCCACATTCATAAGATCTTCTCTTTGTGCGAACTCTGGAGGAATCATCTGCGTTTTATTGCCGTCCAAATTTCGGCACAGGTTTATCATATCTTTGGTATCTACACGCAAACCATCGATGCGACGTCTATCGTAAGTTTCAAGCCCTAAATGTAAAGCGCCAAAAGTAGTTACGGTCCCTGATGAGCCAATCATTTGAATTTGATCAATTAAGCTATCAATATTATTTTTGGCAGAAAAATGTTTAATATCTTGAGTAATTTTTTCATAGATGTAGCCAAAAATTTGTTCTGAAGAAGCGTAACCGATGAGATTGTCATTGACAGTTACAACGCCATAGGGAAGAGAAATTGCATCTAAAATTTCATAAAATGGTTCAAACAAATAAGAATGTCTAAATTCCGGATGAAGGCGAGCCCATATGATTTCTGTGCTGCCCCCACCTATGTCAAAAATAAGAGCGTATGGTTTTCGCCAATTAAGCATTTCACAGCATCCTAAAAGTGCCAATTCTGCTTCTTCAGGGCCGGTAATGATATCGACGGACAAATTAAAAGCATTGCGTACAGCACGTACAAGTTCTCCAGCATTTTGAGCTTTTCGGCAAGCTTCTGTAGCAACAAGGCGCATATGGTTTACGCGATAGTAACAGATTTTTTTATAGCAGATGTGTAAGGCATCAAGTGTTCTTTGAATGGCGGCTTGATCTAGAGTTCCTGTTTTGGTCAAACCATCCCCTAATTTTACAATTCTACAAAACGAATCAATCGATTTCCAAGTAATAGGAAGTGTGTTGAATTTAAGGTAAGAACGTTTCTGAGGATTGATAAATACACGGGAAACAAGAAGGCGACAGGAATTGGTGCCAATATCAATTGCCGCCATATTCATAACCCGCTCACCGCTATAGCGATATTGCATTTATCATTGATTTTATAGGGCCTAGATCATTCTAGCGGTAAATGGATAGAAGATCTATGGAATATTAGGCGTCTGTCAAATAAAAACAAAAACGAGAAAGTTTTATTTGTTTTTAATTTAATTCATAATATTAATATATAAAACATATTTGTTTTTACATTGGGAGGCATTGTGAATATTCCAATTAGTAGTCATATCTTGATTACAGGTGCTGGGGGATTTATTGGGGGGTGGCTCACCAAGTGGTTTGTTGAACATGGTTATAAACATGTAAGAGCTGTGGACATTAAATCTAAAAAGGATTGGTACCAAGTTCATGAAGATGCCGAAAATTTGGTTTATGATTTATGCCGACTGGAAGCTTGTGAGTTTGTAACACAGGATGTTGATTATGTATTTAATTTGGCAGCTGATATGGGAGGCATGGGATTTATCGAAAATAACAGAGCCGCCTGTATGTTGTCTGTTTTAATCAATACCCACTTATTGATGGCGGCACAAAGGGAGGGGGTGAAGCGTTATTTTTATGCATCTTCGGCTTGTGTGTATGCGCATGATAAGCAAACTGACCCTAATGTCACCGCTTTAAGAGAAGAGGATGCATATCCTGCCATGGCTGAAGATGGCTATGGTTGGGAGAAGCTTTTTTCAGAACGTATGTGTCGGCATTTTTCGGAAGATTTTGGTATGGAAGTTCGTGTTGCTCGTTTCCATAATGTATATGGTCCTTTAGGTACCTATACTGGAGGACGTGAAAAAGCACCAGCAGCCATATGTAGAAAAGTGATAGAGGCAGTAATATCTGGAAATCATGAGATCGAAATTTGGGGTGATGGAGAACAAACCAGAAGTTTTATGTATATTGATGATTGCGTGGAGGGTATTTTAAAGATATTTGATAGTAATTTTGATCAGCCCATTAATTTGGGCTCTGCTGAGCTAGTATCAATAAATCAATTGGTTAGTTTGGCAGAAAAAAATTCTGGTATTAAGTTGCTTCGTACTTATAAAAAAGATGCGCCTCAGGGAGTGAGAGGTCGTAATTCTAATAATGAGTTGATTCAACAAGTTTTGGGCTGGGAGCCATCAATCTCTTTACAAGAAGGATTGAAGAAAACGTATGATTGGATTTTTGTTCAAATGAAGTCTGGCAGCGCGAGAGGATGATCTCTATAAAAATGTTCGTGTTTCAACAGCCATTTTTTTCGTTCTACACCACAGCGGTATCCGCATAGATCCCCAGAACTTTTTATAATGCGATGGCAGGGAATAATTATGGCAATAGGATTTGATCCATTGGCATTAGCCACAGCGCGAAAAGATGTTGGGCTATTTATGCTTTTGGCTATATCAGCATAGCTTTGGGTTGTACCATAAGGTACTTTTGCAAGGGTTGTCCAAACGTGTTTTTGAAATGAGGTTCCCAAAGGCATAGTTAAAACTGTGAATTTTTTCAAATTCCCTGAGAAATAATCTGCCATTTCCTTTTTCAGTAAATTTAGTGCATCTGTGCTGCCTTCTTGAATTTCGGAATTGAAGTTTCTAGATAATTGGGTTATTTCTTTTGTCAGATCAGGATTATCAGTAAAATCTATGCGATAAATTATGCAACTGTTTCCGATTCCAATCATTGATCCTAATGGTGTTTCGAAAGTTGTGAAACGAATCTCAGACATTTTTAACGTAAAATACGGACGGGATCTAAACGTGCAGCGCGCCAAGATGGATAAAAGGAAGCAAGTATTGAACAAGATACACTAAGGCCACAAATCAAACTCACATCTGTCCAATTTAATAGAGCAGGAAGCTGGTTAATACCATAGGCTTCAGCGCTAAAAAGTTGAGTTCCTAAAATATGTTCCACAAACAAACGTATGGTTTCTATGTTGTGTACGAATAAAATACCTAAGATGAACCCACACAAAGTTCCTAAGACACCAATAGTCATGCCATTGATTAAAAATATTCGACCTATAGCATGCTGGCTCATTCCCATAGTGCGTAGGATGGCGATATCTTTTGTTTTATCTTTAACAAGCATCACAAGGCTGGAGACAATGTTTAAGACGGCAATCATAATAATAAGTGTTAGAACAATAAACATAACATTTTTTTCAATATGTAAAGCTCTTAAGGCTGGCGCATTAGCATGCCCCCAGTCTTGAACATCAACTTTAAATTCTGATAGTGCCTTTACTATTTTAGGTGTCATGCCTTCTGGTGGTTTTGTAAATACTTCTATATGCGAAGGTCCCATTTCATAAAAGCTATTTGCATTTTCCAGACTGGTGAAGACAAAGCGTTTATCGTATTCCCGCATACCTAAATCAAAAATTCCGACGATTTTAAAGTTGCGTTCTTTTGTGATTGTTCCCAAAACAGACTCATCCTGACTAGGATAGATCAAAGTAATATAATCGCCCATTTGTAAATTGTACTCTTCGGCCATTCGTATACCAATTAATACAGTATCTTCTTTTTTTAAATTTAGGACAGAGCCATTAATGACTTTGCTATTAAAATACTTGTGTTGTTTTAAGCGACTAGGATCGTGTCCAAAAACAATAACACCATTAAAGCGTCCGTGTGATGACATGATTGTAGGTGTTTCTGATACAGGCATGGCTTGGGTGACAAAAGGTAGGTGATCCAACTTTTCTAGAACTTGATTCAAATTTACAGCACCTGTGGGGTAGACATAGACATGTCCCTTAATTCCAATCAGTTGTTGCATTAATTCACTACGAAAACCATTAAGAACAGAAGTAACGATGATTAATGCAGCGACGCCCAACATAATACCAACAAAAGACAGCGCGCTGATGAGTGAGATAAATCCATCGTTTTTTGGTGAGAAAAAGTAACGAAATGCAATAAATCGTTCAACTGATTTGAACATGCACTAAAAAATATTCTTCTTCCCGCTATACATAAATCCTACCGCTTTATCGATCCAATGTACATTTTTTAGGTTGATAAGGATAATAAATATCTGGTTCTTTTTCAGAAAAATCTTTTGTATTACGTGTAATCAAAGTAGCATTGTGTGCTTTTGCTGATGCCCAGATAAGTGCGTCTGGTAATTTTATTTTGTGTTGTTTGCGCAAACTGACAGTAATTTCTGAAATTTTTTGATCAATATTAACAATATGAAAGCGCAGGAAAAAATCTTTAACTAATTCTTGATTAACCATGTCGTTAACACCAACCATAACTTCAATCCATGTCACAATAGAAATCATGGGAGCAGGATAGGTTATAAATATGTTGCGAGTCTCCGGCACTCCTTTGATGTAATCGATCAGAATATTTGTATCAAACAGAGTCTTCACGTTCCCACTCGGATCTTAGTTTTTGTTGAATTTCTACACCGTCTATTGCTTTATCTTTCCATAATCCGAATATAGGATCATTTATTGAGCTGGGATGTTGCGGTGACTTGAGTAGCAGTCCATCGCTTCTGAGCTCAAAGTCCAGATGGTCAGAATCAAGATGAGCTTGCTGGAGTAAACTCTGAGGGATAGCAATATTTGTATATTCTCCAGTATAGGTAGACGTCATGAACATTATTTTTCTTACCGGTATACATAAATCCTACTGCTTTATCGATCCAATGTACAACGTCCTATTCTTGTGTCCAATCAACTAAATTTAATTCAGAAACTCGGATAAATTCATGTGTATTGTTTGTTACGCAAGTTATTTTGCGGGCTTGAGCTGTCGCAGCAATGAGAATATCAAAACTACCTATCATTTTTCCTTGTTTATGCAAAGCTGTCTTTATTTCAACTGCTGCTATTTGTTCTGAATCTCCGAAGGGATAAGTTTGTACAACAGTACAAAAATTTTCCCATCTTTTCCTTTGCTTCTGAAAATTATTTGGATGAAGTGCAAAACCGTAATTAATTTCAAGTTTTGTAATGATTGAAATTCCTAAATCGTTAGGATCTGTCCGTTCTAGGTGTTTGGATACGCAAAAATCATCTTTTAAAAATTTCGAGACAATACAGGTGTCTAAAAGATATTTCATAGATCTACTGGTTTTGGTTCTATCAATTCAGCGCGCAGCTCTGCAATACCCGGAAAACTATCATCGTGATAAGGAGTGAAAGTTCCTTTTGGCCAATTTTTGTGAGGCTTGGAATCGGATTGGTTCGGTTCGATTTGCTGGGTGATTACTAAACGTTCTCCACATACTTCAAACGAAAGAGGCACGGAATCAAGATGTGCCTGTATAAGCAATTCGTAAGGAATAGGGATGTTCTTATATTTCCCTGTATATGTGGATTCCATGCTCTTACTTTTTCTTCCCGCTATACATAAATCCTACTGCTTTATCGATCCAATGTACAACGTCTTGCGGAATGTTATGCCAATTATCAGACTCTTTTAAAGAGGGTTCTTCAAATTTACCCTGTTTGTAACAATCCCAAATCACTTCTCCTAACTCGTGGTCTTCCCAATACCTGTTTGCAAGGTCCATCCACTGTTTTGCATAAGATTGACCCACAACTCCGTATGGATCTTCATGTATATTTAATTTAACCTCTGCTACCAAAATATCCCATTCTTTTTCATATTGGATTAGTTCTTCTCCAGAAAGCTTAGGCATGGCTGCAAATTTTTTCAGTTGTTCTGGCGTAAAAATCTTACCAGCCCATGATTGCTCTAATTCTTTTGTCATTTTGTAAACTCCTATCAAATTTAAGGTTGAAGATAAATCAACTGACCCGGTAAGTTTACTATCATCAATAACGGCTGTTAAAATGTCTATGGCTTCTTTGAGTTGCTGTGTTTTCTGCTGTAAGAAATCTTTTTGCATTTGAAGAAGCTGAGATATATCAATTTTCCCTGATAATATTGCCTTAATCTTTGATAGTTCAAAGCCAAAAGACTTTAATGCCAATATTTGCTGAAGTTTTATCAAATCAGTCTCGGAGTATACACGATAACCATTTGGCAAACGCGTTGATGCTTTCAATAAACCTATTTTGTCATAATGTTGTAGTGTTCTGGCTGATATGCCAGTCAACTCGCAAACGTCGTGTGTATACCATCTTGTCATCATATATCCTCCTCAATTTCCATTTTCCACTATGACGCAACGTTGGGCTCAAGGGGATTTATTAAAAAGTAGTCTTACAAGTGTGTTTTGGCAACTGTACAATAAATGTGTGCATAGATAAGTCTGTGTTTTATGGGAAACGGTGAAGAAGGGTTAATTTGTACAGCATTAAGGGATAGTTTACGACAGGGGTATAGTTGGAATATTTTTAAGCATGATTTTTTGGCTGGTCTAATTGTTTCTTTTGTGGCCATACCCTTGGCTATGGCTTTTTCTATTGCTGTTGGATTGCCGCCGCAACATGGGTTGTTGACCGCAATTATTGCAGGTTTTGTAGTGCCATTACTGGGTGGTTCTCACGTTCAGGTCAGTGGCCCAACAGCTGCTTTTATCGTTATCCTTGCACCACTTGTTGCTAAATATGGTGTTTCAGGGTTAATTCCCATTACTGTACTGTCTGGTTGTTTACTAATTTTATTTGGTGTGAGCAGAGCAGGGTATTTAATAGAATTATTTCCCAAAACGGTTGTTATTGGTTTTACAACTGGCATTGCTGTAGTTATTGGTACGGTATCATTAAATGATTTGCTTGGGTTGAAAATTTACCCATTGCCTAATTCTTATTTGAATAAAATTTTTTGTATTGTTCAGCACCTACCAAAATTGTCGTTGGCAGAGTGTATCGTCAGTACCACGTCACTTTTAACCATGTGGAGCATGAAATATTTTATACCTAAATTCCCTGCACCATTAATTGGTATCATTGTGGGAGGTGTAATTGCTTCGATGCTTCATGTGCTTGGTTTTCAGGTAAGCACCATTGGAAATCACTTTAGTTACGTCTTACCAAATGGGGTCGTAGGGTCCGGAATTCCCCCATTATGGCCAACTTTAGAGCACGCGGTAGTAACTTTGTCTTGGCCACCTGTTGGTGAATGGGGGAGTTTTTTTATGCCAGCTTGTACAGTTGCCTTATTGAGTGCGCTTGAGTCTTTATTATCTGCTGCAATTGCTGATTCAATGATCCACAAAAAACATAATGCTAATGCGGAGCTTATAGGGATAGGTATTGGGAATATTTTATCAGGACTGGCTTCTGGTATCCCAGCCACAGGGGCAATTGCACGTACTGCTAAAAACATTCGTAACGGTGCCAAAACGCCTATTGCTGCCTCTTTGCATGCACTATTTATTTTGTGCTATGTTTTATGGTTTAGAGACATTTTATCTTTTGTACCAATGGCTGCTTTAGCGGCTTTGATGATTCGTGTGGCTTTTCATATGTCACACTATCGCAATTTTTTTCACATTGTTAAGACAGGCAGTATACAAGAAATTACAGTACTTATGGTTTGTTTCTTGCTAACTGTATTTATAGATATGGTTGCTGGCATTAGTGCTGGACTTTTATTATTTTTTGTTTTTAAGTTTTTTACAAAGTAGCTCGGAGGGTGCTTGAGTTGTGTGGTTTTATTTCTTTAAGATCAAACATAAACTTGAAACAAGAGGTTAAGATGCTTCTATTTTTGTTAGTGCTATGAATAAAATAATTACACACGAAACAGCTGTAGATGTTTGTGCACTTAAACCAGAACTTCGGCAAATAGCGAAAAAACTTTCTACTTTTCCTTTGGGACAATTTCTTTTGAAAAATAGAGGGTTAAATGGCAAATGGACTTCATATTTAATTCACACAACAACTTCTGAGAATGTAACTGAGAATCAACTTCTTTCAAGAAGTCCTGTCATTTTGGCAACACGTGAGCGATTTGATATTTTCCAAAAACAATTGATGAAATATTTAAAACCAAAAACTGTTGTTGCTTCAATTCCTTGTGGAGTGATGGATGATCTTTTGACTTTGCCTCAGGTTCCAAAAGATACAGTCTTTTTGGGTTGTGATCTTGATGCAGAAAGTCTAGGCGAAGTCGGGAAACGGCTTCTTGTAGGGCAAAATGTTCAGTTACTACGCCAAGATGCTTGGGATCTAGGAATAGATAAAAGCTTTGATATTATTGTAAGTAATGGCCTGAATATATACGAGGAGGATGATGAGCGTGTTACAGATTTATATCGTAATTTTTATAAAGCGCTTAAGTCTGGTGGAGTCTTAATTACGAGTTTTCTGACGCCTAAAGACGCATGGCATGATTATAATTCTGAAGATTTAGCTTGGCAGAAAACCATATTCGTAGATATTTTACAGGTAAAATGGCAAAGTCTAAGATCTGAAGAAATAACGCGGGAGCAATTAAAGTCAGCAGGATTTGAAGTGCTTGATGTGATATATGACAAGCAAGGTATGTTTCCAACGATCGTTGCGCGCAAAAGATAACAATTTAAAGTTGTGTTTCAAGTTCGTCCATTAGTTTTGTGATCAATGACAATCCTTTTTCCCAAAATGTAGGATCTGAGGGGTCTAGATTGAAAGGTTTTAATAGTTCGCGATAAGGTTTTGAACCTCCGGCTTTTAACAGGTCAATATATTGTTTTTTAAATGTCTCTTTGTCGTTAGTGTCTTGGTAAACCATAAATAAGCTATTCACTAAGCAATCCCCAAAGGCATAAGCGTAAACATAAAATGGTGCGTGGAAAAAGTGTCCCACATATGACCAAAAATTATGGCATATAGGATCAAGGTTAACGGCTTCGCCCAATGCTTCTTTTTGTGTTTCTATCCAATAATGATTGAAATCTTCCGTAGTGAGTTCACCTGTCTCTATACGATGTTTATGGACTTTTTTTTCAAATTCGTAGAAAGCAATTTGCCGAACAACCGTATTGATCATGTCATCGATTTTAGCGGCTAGAAGCATGCGGGAATCATATTTTCCGCTGTTCTTGAGATAGTTAAATGTGAGCATTTCACCAAAGACGGATGCGGTTTCTGCGATAGTTAATGGTGCATCTTGTTCTAAAGTTCCGACATCTCTGGCTAAGTATTGATGTACAGCATGTCCTAATTCGTGTGCTAAAGTGGCCACATCTCGGATACGGTTTTGATAATTTAATAAAACATAGGGATGAGCAGAGGGGATCGTGGCGGCTGAAAAAGCACCAGAGCGTTTATCATCTTTGGCGGGCACATCAATCCATGGATTATCAAAGAATTTTTGGACAATATCGGCGATTGCTGGCGAAAATTCCCCATAGGCGGTCAGAACTATTTTTTCTGCTTCGGCGTAAGGAATTTCGATTTCTTTATCCACAAACAAAGGGGCATTCCTATCCCAATAATCAATTTTAGCTTTATCCAAACATCTAGCCTTTAAAGCATACCAACGATGAGATAATTTTGAATAGTTCTTTTTGACAGTTGAACAAAGTGTTTCGACAACCTCTCCTTCAATCTGATTAGCGATATGCCTTGGTTGCATCGGAGATTTGAATTTCCTTTTTTTATCAATCAGCATTTTGTCTTGGATCAAAGTGTTGAAGATATAAGTAATCCATTTAATATCTTTCTGAAGCCCCACATGTAAGGAATCGGCAGCTGTTTTTCTTATGGTCGCATCATTACTGCTCATACCTTCTAGGACTTTTTCTAAACCAACAGTTTGTCCTTGAAAATCAAAAGTCATGTGCGCCGTCATTTCATCAAATAAGCGCATCCAGGCACTGTGTGAGGTCAGGTCTTTATCACATAGTAAAGCCTCAAGTTCTTCTGATAGTTCATAGTCTTTCATTAGACGAATATGATTGATCCAATTTTGATAGCGGGAGTTTTGGGGGGCTTGCTCTAATTTGTTAATGGCTAGGGTAAAAAATACTAAATCCTGATTGATCTGCGCTATCTTTTCCTGAATTTTGGCATAATGTTGTGCCACCTTTGTGTCCTTCAGATGTGTGCTGTAATCCAACATGGCATAGTAGGCCGAACGTTCAATCATTTCAGAAATAGACTCATATTCGCTAATGGCTTTATCGATATCTTTTCCTAAGTCTGCTTTATAACGTGATGCAAAATATTGTGCAGCTTGTGCGGCTTTTTCTAAATTGGCATAAGCTTCGTCATAATTTTTGTGCAAATCATCTAAATTCCAACGTTTTTCCATGTGTTATAAAATAGTCTTGCTCTAAGTTTATGGTACTATATTTTATATAGAATATTTGTTTAATCCGATGGTCATACGTCTTACAGCCTAACAAGCACACGATTGAATGGTGGATCGTGTGCTGGAGCCTAATCTCTCAGCACATTTCGTATTAACGATAAAAGGGAGAGTGGGAAATGTTATCTTTAGTTAATTTATCTAAAACATTTGGGAATAAAGTTTTATTTCAGAATTTAACGCATAGTTTACCGGCAGGCAAAAGGATCGGTTTGGTAGGGCCAAATGGTGCTGGAAAAACGTCTTTATTAAACATTATTTGTGGTCTTGATCATAGTGACAGTAAGGGGCAAATTGTTGCACCTAAAGGAACAAAAATTGGTTATTTACCCCAAGAAATTAATCCAACACCTTTATCTTCCGTTTTAGAAGAATGTCTAAGTGGACATAGAGAACTTTATCCTATCTTGCTTGATAGGGAAAAAGTTTTGGAAGAAATGGCGGCAAATTATAGTGAAGCGGTTCATGAACGATATGAGAAAATTGAGCATATTTTCCAGCAATTAGATGGTTACAGTCTGGAAGGAGAGGCGCACAAATTATTATTAGGGCTTGGTTTTAAGGAGCAAGATTTAACACGTAACCCTAAAGAATTTTCAGGTGGATGGCGCATGCGTCTTGAGTTGGCGAAAGTTTTATTGAATGAGCCTGATATTTTGATTTTGGATGAGCCTACCAATCATTTGGATTTACCAAGTTTGATGTTTTTAGAGGAGTTCTTACTGAGTTTCAAAGGAACATTATTATTTGTATCTCATGATCAAGAATTGTTAGACCGCTTAGCCAATATTATTTTGTATTTAAGAAATGGGAAGATTTCTGAATATTCTGGCAATTTTTCTGATTTTCTTGAACGGCATAATCTAGAAAAATTCCAAGCTGAGTCACAAAAGAAGAGTTTAGATAAGCAAATCCAGCATAATCAAAAATTTGTAGACCGTTTTGGAGCGAAGGCGACTAAAGCAAAGCAAGCGAATAGTCGCAAGAAATTGATTAGTCGTTTGCAAGTGATTCAAGGTTCAATAGAAACAGAAGATGCGCGCGCTTATCCACATATTGCTATGCCTGTTACCAAGTCAAGTGCAAGGGTGGTTTTAAAAATTGAACAAGCCAGTTTTGGTTACGATAAGCCTTTGGTGCGAGGGTTAAATTTGCAGGTGCAAAGAGGTCAGAAAATAGCGATTGTAGGTGCAAATGGTATTGGAAAGTCAACTTTATTAAAAACTTTAGTAGGAGAGGTTCCTTTGTTGTCAGGATCTTTTACCTGGGGAGAGCATGTCAGTATAGGCTATTATGCTCAAAGTCAGGTTGATCAATTAAATATGAAACAATCTGCTTTTGATAATGTTTTGGCGGCCAATGGTAATTTAGCCGAACATCAAGTAAGAAAAATTTTGGGAAGTCTTTTATTTAAAGAAAATGATGTACATAAGCCAGTTTCAGTTATGTCAGGTGGAGAAAAAAGTCGAGTGGGTTTGGCGTGTTTGATCGCTCAGCAGGCTAATGTATTGCTGATGGATGAACCAACAAATCACTTAGACATGATTGCTATGGAAAAATTGGCCGATGCTCTATGTGATTATACTGGCACCTTATTATTTGTAAGCCATGATAGGCGTTTTATTAATCGTGTTGCTAGCCATATTTTGGGTATTAATGCCCAAGGTAAGTATTTACTTGTTGAAGGCACGTGGCCTGACTTTTTAGAAAAATCGGCGCATTGGTTAGATTAAGGTATCTTTCGTTTCAGGTAAAAGTAAAGACATTAAATCTTGTACGTTTTGAACATTAGTTAAATCATGTTTAATGCTACCATTCTTTAAAACCAAAACTCGATCAGAATATTTTACAGCGTGATCAAGGTTATGTGTAACCATAACTGTCGTAATTTGGTATTCTTTGCAAAGTTTGAAAGTTAAATCCATAAGATTTTTGGCTGTTATAGGATCAAGCGCTGAGGTGTGTTCATCTAAGATTAAAAGTTTAGGATATGTCATAATAGCCATTATTATACTCAGAGCTTGCCTTTGTCCTCCCGACAAAGAAGATAAGGGCTGGTTGACTTTTTCTTCAAGACCAAGATTTAATTTTTTCAGCCAGTATTCGCAGTCAACCTGAGGGTAACTTAATAACGAAGTGCTTCTTTTGTAATAAGCTAATAGCATATTTTGTTTAAGTGTGAGATTTTTGAATGTTGAACTTTGTACATCTTGCAAGACGAAGCTAACATCATTGGTATTGTAATTTCTTTCTACCTCTCCATATGTAGGTTCGATTAGATTTGTAATGAGTTTTAATAGAGTTGATTTTCCAGCCCCATTTTGCCCAACAATACTGATTTGTTCTTTATTTTTAATTGTTAAATTTACATCGTTTAAAATTTTTTTATTAGGCGGGACAGTATATATAACGTTTTTAATTTTTAGCATGTCCAGTTCCTTTTCTTAAATTGGCCAAAATAATAGATGTAATAACCATGACAGACGTAATGAGTTTTAGGTCAGAGGTTTTAAGTCCTATGAAGTCTAAATTCAAAGCAATTTGTGTAATTGTTCTATAAAGAATCGAACCTAAAATTACTAGTCCAAACATCTTAGGTATACTTTTTGTCTCTTTTGCAAACACTTCACCCAACATGATACAAGCAAGGCCTGTTACCACTACTCCAAATCCCATAGAAACATCACAAAATCCCTGGTATTGGGTCATAAGTGCGCCGATTGTGGATGCTACTCCATTACTTAGAGCAATTAAGGAAAGCTTATGATAGTTGGTATTAATTCGGTATAAATGGGAAGCTTTTTCATTTTGTCCAATGGCGACGAGAACTAGCCCTAAGTAACTTCGAAAAAGCCAAATCATAGGTGTCAAAATCATAAAGCAAACAGCAATATTAATCAGCAGTGGTGGAATAATGTAAATAGTAGATTGCTCAAAAATAGAGACATTGGCTGCGCCTAAAATACGTAAATTAATGCTATAGAGCATTATCATCACCAATATGCTGGCAAGGATTCCATTAATACGGAATTTTAGATTTAATACGCCTGTTGTAAGGCCTGCTAAAGCACCACCTAAAAATGGGAAAACCAAAGCTAAATAGGGTGAAACCCCCTTTTTTATAAGTAAAGCACATAGGGCTCCGCCCAATACAAAGGAACCGTCAACCGTTAAATCTGGAAAGTCTAATACTCTGAATGTTAGGTAAATACTTATTGCTAAAAGCCCATAAGAAATACCAAGCTCTAAAACTGTGACGAGTTGATCTAACATTTTTCTGCCCCACATATTCGGATACTATAAGGAAGCTTTTCTGGGAGCGTCAAGTTAAGTTTTTTCAACATCGGTTGATTTACATACAACCTCACTTCTTCAGGTTGCTGGACAGGAATATCTTCAATTGATTTACCCTCTTCTAATATCGCCTTTATTTGTTTAGCAACAGTTGTGCCCAAGTCATATTGTGCATATCCCAGAGCTAGAGAGACGCCGCGTTTAGCTGAATCTGGATCAGAAGATATAACTGGAATACCGTAGTTTTTTGCTGTTTCTGTTAGAATTTCCAGCGCTGACCAGACAGTATTATCTGATGGAATATAGATCATATCTACTTTGCTTGCCAAAGTTTTTACCGCAGCTATGATATCTGTAGGGTTAGAAATGCCAATGCTTTTAATGTTTATACCTTGTGCTTGCTTTTTAAGTTCTTTAACCGTTTGTTCTGAGTTTGATTCAGAAGGATTGTAAATTACGCCTATTGTCTTTAAGTCTTTAATAACTTTTTTAGACAACTCGAGCATTTCTTTGATTAAAGGTGCATCATAAACACCACTCATTCCTTTGGGTTTTCCATAATTCTCTACAAGCCCCACCTCTTTGGGGTAGGTTACAGAAGAAAATAAAATGGGGGTTTTATTAGGATTAGGAATGTTTTTGAAAGTTTGTGCTGATGGCGTTGAAATGGCGACGACTAAAGCTACTTTTTTACTTAATAAACGCTTTGCAATTTGTTGTGCAATAACAATATCTCCTTGGGCATCTTGATCAATAATTTCATATTGTGAATCAAGGTGATCGATAATACCCTTTTTGGCTTCATTAAGCGAAGGATGATTTACAATTTGCGTAATTGCAATTTGTTTTTTATTGTGGCATCCCGCTACCATTAAAGATGTAACAATAGCTAATAAAATTTTTTTCATTTTTTCCCTCCAAAATCAAAACGTTTCCAAGCTATTGGAAAACTTGCTGTTTATAAATACTAATTTTTTCTTCGACTGTATTTTTTGTCAAAGATACGTTTGCTTGATATCAAGCTTGCGTTGTTTAACGTGCTATAGAACTACCCTAAAAGGATATTTACAGCACGCTTATAAATCGAAAAGAGGGGAAAAATAATGAAGACAAGTGAACAGAGGAGTATTTTTTCAATAAGGATAGTATTTTATACATCCTTAGAACTCTCTAATTCACTTAATCGTAATTACATTATAACAGATATTTGGTAAAGAGAAAATTTACACCAATTGTGGTGATCAAGCAAAAGTCGAAGAAAAAGGTATTAGTACCACCAAAATTAAGCAGACTGATTGCTAATTCTTTTTTCACGCAAACGTTCGAAGTGTTCACCCGCATGATAGGAAGATCGTGTAAGGGCAGAGCATGAAGCAAGGAGGAATCCTTTGCCAGTTGCCATTTTTTGATAGAATGCGAACTCTTCATCATTAACGTAACGCATAACCTTATGATGCTTTGGAGTGGGTTGAAGATACTGTCCTATTGTCAAAAAATCAACATTGGCGGCACGTAAATCATCCATAACTTGCAAAACTTCTTCTTGGGTTTCGCCTAGTCCCACCATGATTCCTGATTTTGTAAAGCTTGTGGGGTCGGTCTTTTTTACATGATCTAGCAACTGGAGCGAATTGAAATAACGTGCACCTGGACGGACTGATCGGTATAACCGCGGGACTGTTTCTAGATTGTGGTTAAACACATCTGGTTTGGCTGTGATAATATGTTCCACAGCGCCGTCTTTACGTAGAAAGTCTGGGGTAAGGACTTCTATTGTTGTTTCAGGAGAAGCCAAGCGGATCATTTCTATGACTTGTGCAAAATGCTGTGCGCCGCCATCATCTAGGTCATCCCGGTCAACAGATGTAATAACAGCATGTTTTAGGGAGAGTTTGGCGACAGCTTCGGCGACTCGTCTGGGCTCATCAAGGTCTAATGGTAAAGGCTTGCCTGTTTTAACGTTACAGAAACGACAAGCCCGTGTACATGTGTCACCCATGATCATAAATGTGGCGTGTTTTTGTGCCCAGCATTCTCCGATGTTAGGGCAAGCCGCTTCCTCGCAGACGGTGTGTAATTTATATTGTCTTACAAGGTCTACAGTTTCGAAATATGTTGGTGATACAGGGGCTTTAACGCGAGGTTTCATGGGGATACTTTTGATAACCTGAAATAACTTTCAACACCTTCCATACTACAAATGGGGTTATTCTGACTATCAAACAAGTGTGCGTCGAAAACATACTGAAGTCCGGAAATCTTATGAAAAATAAGGTGTGCATAACATGTTTCTTCTTTAAATTTTTGATAGAGGACAGCGCGTTTTATTTTTGAAGGTAAAGACGCTTTGTGTTTCACCATAAAGGCAAGTTGGCATCCCATTTGTAAAGCACCATCACAGGCGAAAGGATCGAAAAACCAGTCTGTTTGATTATTGTTCATACCTAATGCTGTTTTTAAGATGCCTATTGTTTGACTGCCCGTTTTATCTTTCTTGATTTTGACAATGCTATGAAGCTTCGGACCATGGAATAAAAACTGATAATTTCCTGGAAATTCTTGCACCACACTTAAGTCAGACCACAAGGGTTTTTCAATACCGTCATGAAATAAAGAATAGTGTGCTTTGTAGTGTACATTGTGGCGAATATCTAAAAGCTGTATTAACTCTTGTTCTTGATTAATATCAATAATGACAGGATGATCTGTAAAATCTGAAAGGATAATGCCTTTGATAAGACGAATATCTTTGAGAATGCACGGGCCAATATATTCTTTTAATTTTCCATAAAAAAGGTCAAGAATGCTTACGAATGGAATTACTGGGACGTTTTCAGGGCAGTGATCTTCTACAAATGCATATCTTTCTTTCTTGAACACAAATGAAACTTGCATGACTGATTACACGATCCTTCCCTAATTGAGGTTTATCATAAGGTTATATTTATATGCAATCCTCTTTTAATGTAGCCAGCCAATAATACCTAGTCCTAACATGCATGTAATAATGACCGACACGATAAATACAGCGAAGTATGTTCTAAATTGATTACCAAATTTAGGGCCGAAAGTTTTGACAGCATATGACAGTAAAAAGAATCGTGAACTGCGCGCGATTGCTGCTGCCAATAGAAATGTCGTGAATTTTAATTGGGTCATGCCGGCGCATAATGATACAACCTTGAAAGGGATGGGCATTAATCCTTTCAAACTAATAATCCAAAAGCCCCATTTTTGTATATCAGCTTGAAATCTTAGAAAAACATCTTGATATCCATAAAAATCAAGCAGGCGTTCTCCTATAAGCTGGAAGAAAGCAAATCCAATGTAATAACCAATAGCGCCGCCTATTAAAGAAGCGACAGTTGTAATAAAGGCCATTTTGAAAGCCTTATGGGGTTGAGCTAATACCATGGGTATTAAAAGAATATCTGGAGGAATTGGGAATATAAAACTTTCAAGGCATGAGACAGCAAATAGTAAAAAGCTGGCTCTAGGGCGTTGTACGCGTATAATTAGCCAATCGTGTATACGATGGGATATTTTTTTTGGTGGTGTCTCTTTACTTAACATTAGCGTGACCCTAACAATAGACGTAAAAACTGATTAACATACCTAAAACAACTTAGTAATGACAAGAAGGCAGCTAGCCATAAGAAACCACTACCTAATTTATAAAGCTGGGGGTAAAAAAAGGCGCACAATACGACAATTATACCGATCATTTGGGCAACTGTTTTAACCTTTCCCCAATAATCTGTAATAAGTTCCAAGGAGAGCTTGGCTGATAATTCTCGAATGCCTGATAATAAAATGTCGCGTCCCATCATAATAATGGTGGGAATATTATCAATAGGTCTTAAAAATCCTAAATAACCGATAGCGAGCAAAGTTAGAGCAATTAAAAATTTGTCAGCCGTGTGGTCTAGTACAGCACCAAGGCGTGTAATGCCGAACAATCGAGCAACTCGCCCATCTAAATAATCTGTAAAACAGGCAAAGGTAAATAGTATGATGCCAAAAAATATGGTGGTTGGTTGTTTTATGCAAAGTAGAATTGCAACTACGGGCGCAAGTATAATGCGTGTCACACTAATCAAGTCTGCCAGGGTTCTGTGGGTCATTTGTCGTTGAAGAATTGCCAAATTATTTTCGCCAAAGTTGGACTGATACCTCTAACTAATTGTAAATCATCTATGCCCGCAGAGGCCAGTGATTTTACACTGCCAAAGTGTTGAATTAGTTTTTTTTTGCGTCCAGGGCCAATACCTGGGATATCATCAAGACGAGATACAGTTCCTATATCACGTTTTTTTTTATGTGTAGAAATAGCAAAACGATGTGCTTCATCTCGCAATCTCTGCAAGAAATACCGAACAGGAGATTGGTCATCCAATATCATTTCTGTTGAATCATTTACATAGAAACGTTCATGTCCGTCATTTCTTTTTTCCCCTTTAGCGATGCCGACGATGGTAATGTTCAGGTTTAATTCATTTAAAATGCCTTGTATTGCAGTTATTTGTCCTTTGCCGCCATCCACTAAAATAAGATCAGGGTAAGGCCATTCTTTATGCTGTAACCGTCTGCGAAGTACTTGACGCATCATAGCGTAATCGTCACCTTTCGTAATATTTCGCAATTGGAACTTTCGAAAAAGAGATTTTATGATACCTGCAGGAGTTGCAGCCACCATAACGCCATAAGCGTGGATGCCTTGTGTGTGGCTATTATCATAACATTCTATTCTGTTAATCTGGCAGGCAAGTTGTCTTGATAATTCTTGGAAAACGTATTCTGTTTGTTCTTCGATCTTCCCAATATTTTTTTGTACTAGTTTCATAAGCTGATGGCTGTTATCGACAATTTGAATATTTGGAGGGCATTTATATTTTTCTTCAAGATACTGTTTTACAAGTTGAACATCGGACGGTTCTTTATTGACAACTATTTTTTGTGGTATTGGGTATTTATCGTAGAACTGCAGCAAAAAAGAAGACATGCCTTCGGCAAGTTCTGAAAATTCTGAATGATCTAGCTGAATGGATTGGTGTCCAAGGTCTCGGCCATAACGAATTAACAGAATTTCTATGAAAAGTCGTTCTTGGTAACTATGGATGTAAATAAGATCAGCTTCTTCTATGTTCAAGGTTTGCTTTGTTTTAAGGTGGCTGAGTAGCTTTAGTTTGTCACGATATTGGGCAGCTCCCTCAAATTCAAGGGCATCACTGTGCTTATTCATCTTATCTGTAAGATACTGTTGAACATCACTTGTTTTGCCTTCTAGAAATTTTTTGGCCTGGAGGACTGTTGTCATGTATTCTTTTTCATCGATATATTTTACGCAAGGGGCTGAACAACGCTTGATAAAATACTGCAAGCAAGGCCTAGATCTATTGCTAAATTCATAATCGCTACAATTACGCAAGCGAAAGATTTTTTGCAAGTAAGTCAAAGTCATATCAGCAGCTATACCAAAAGGATAGGGGCCAAAATAGTAGGCGTCGTCTGAGCGCGTGCCGCGAAATTTTATGAGGCGTGGAAAAGGATGATTTTTGGATACTTGTAGATAGGCATAGCTTTTGTCGTCGCGCATTAAAATGTTAAAAGGCGGTCTCAGTGTTTTAATAAGGTGGCATTCTAAGATAAGAGCTTCCATTTCATTATTTGTAACGATATGATCCACAGAAGAAATCTGTGTGATCATTCTTTTTATTCTGTTAGATAGATTGTTGATTTGTGTATATTGATTGACGCGATTAACTAGATTCTTAGCTTTTCCTACATAAAGGATCTCTCCTTTTGTATTAAGCATTTTATAGACACCGGGTTTTTTAGGTAGAAAAGGGATGGTTTTTTTTAGGATTGTAATGCCAGTTTCTAATAGCTGCATTTATTTCTGATTGGGTTTGCCAGTGCCAAAAGCAATATTTTTTTCTGTGATAAGGCGTTTGACTATTTTGTGGGCAGCTTCATCCCATTTTTTATAATCATCATAAGAGATAGCTTGTAATTGAACAGCAAGTTTCAAAAGCCCCCTCATATCATCAGAAAGCAAAATAGCATCAGTTAAGGCGTGTTTCTGCATTTTGTGATTTTTATGCCTTTGATAATTAAGGTAAATACCTAAAGCTGTATCTTGTAATTGTTTGAATAGTCTACTATCTGATGTTTGTTTCCAAACAGATTCGGTCAGTTGATAGATGTCGTCGTTTAGGTTCATTATTTTTTGATGCTTGTGTCCAGTAACTCGATCATATCATGTATAGTTCTGGGTTTAAATCGTGATATAGTAAGCCTAAGTGGCAGGGAAATATATTGTTACACATGGCATATAGTAACAAAGTTGTTGACCATTTTGAGAATCCTCGTAACGTTGGAAAATTAGATAAAAATTCTAAAAACGTTGGCGCTGGGCTTGTAGGCGCGCCGTCCTGTGGTGACGTAATGTGCCTTTATATTGAAGTGGAAGATGATATTATTAAAGATGCAAAATTTCAGACCTTTGGGTGTGGTTCGGCTATTGCTTCATCTTCTTTTGCAACTGAGCTGATTAAGAATAAAAGTTTAAATGATGCTTTAAGTATTAATAACACAGCTATAGCACGTGAATTGGAGTTGCCTCCTGTAAAGTTGCACTGCTCTTTATTGGCCGAAGATGCCATCCGGGCAGCTGTTGCTGACTATCAAAAGAAGCAAGCAGCTGTGAACTAAATGTCAAAAGATATTACGCTGTCTGCTAAAAATCTATCGAAGTCAATAGAGGGAACCTCTATATTAAGAGATATTTCATTAGACTTGCATGCAGGTGAAGCTGTTGCTTTGGTGGGGCCTTCGGGGGTGGGAAAGACAACTCTTCTTCATCTTCTTGGATTGCTTGATGAGCCAACAACAGGTTCAATCTACATTTTTGGAAAAGACACGCAAGGTTTGTCTGAAAAAGAACGAACCGAACTGCGGCGTGATAGCATGGGATTTGTTTATCAGTTTCATCATTTGCTTCCCAATTTTAGTGCGCTGGAAAATGTAGCTTTACCACTTTTAATTCAGGGTAAGAGCAGAAAAGCGGCTTATGCTGAAGCTGAAAAAATACTTAAAGAAGTAGGTCTTGAACATCGTTTGGCACACAGAAGCCATCAGCTGTCAGGAGGGGAACAACAACGCGTTGCCATTGCAAGGGCAATTGTTCACAAGCCTAAAATTTTGTTGGCTGATGAACCAACAGGTAATCTAGATAGTAAAAATTCTCAGCATATTTTTGACATGTTGGTTGGTATTGTTAAAAAAAGAAAAATAGCAGCGCTGGTGGCGACCCATAATGAGGTGTTAGCAAGACAGCTTGACCGAATTGTTACTTTATAACCTTATTCCCGTTCAAACATTTCCAAATATAGATATTGGCCTAAAATTTCTTCCAAATCAAAGCTATGGTTATTATCTAAAATTTCAAAATCATCTGTAATTTCAAAAAACGCTTCTTGTGTTTGTGAAGTTAGTAGGAACAAGACAATAGGTTCAGATATGGCTATTGTTTCGCCATTTAGTATCATCGTGCTTTTATAATTACCCTTCAAAACAAAATAATCTTTTTCCGAATTTAATTCGAACTCACCAGAAAGATCAATGACTTGATCAAAATCAAAGCGCTGGGCTAATTGATCACAGATTTCTTTAGATGCTGTATAGCATATTTTTTCAGGAATTTTGCTTTCATACACATTAATAAAACAAGGCATGTTTTCTAGTCTTTTGATTA
>DAHXKW010000153.1 GCA_027366195.1 Alphaproteobacteria bacterium
TTTAGAAAAAAAGAAGCATGCACCCGAAATGGGTACAGATATAAAGCTCCGCGATTTCTGGGGATTACAACACAAACTCAAAGAGACAGAAACAATGGGTAGTATTCCCTGTCTCCTTATCAAAAAAGCCGGTATGAATCCACCCTTCTGGCATAAAAACAAGCCGTTTGTGGAGGTGATGGGAAACGTATATAAGGCCGTAAAACGTGGATGGGAGAAGCGTGGTTAGTATGGCATGGTAGTATATGGGGTATTAGATATGTATTTTCTCCTAGAATAATGAGGTAATGAGATGGATTTCACGAAAACACTTCATGAATTGCAACATGCGTCTCTATTTGAACTATTCAGGTTAGATGTGGCGATTAGTAAGGAGCTTCGTGACCCATTGAAGAATCACAAGCTTCGTGCCAGGCTGAGACAAGGAGAACATGTGACCTATTTTGATGCCAACCTCAATCAATTGGTTGGTGGGACTATTCTGGCAATCCTTCAAACACGTGTACGCATCAAACACATCCATGATGGAAAGGTTTGGAACATCCCTTTTTATATGTTGAATCTCGATACGATTGAAACAGAGATTATCCCAACGCAAGATAGACCACGATTAAACAGCAACACCGTTAAGGTAGGTGATCAGGTGGGGTATATCAGTCAATCTGGTGAGGAAGTCTATGGACGTGTGATCAAATGTAACCCAAAAACAGCTTCCGTCATCATTAATAAAACGGGGGACGAATGGCGTATTGCCTATCCTTGTTTATTCCCCGTTATAGAAGGCGCACGAACAATCAATAATATGTCTATTATTGAGGGTGAAGTGGTACAAAAAGGAGGAAATCAATGATGCGTTTTGCAATTGGTACGGATAATTTTAAAGAAATTAGGACTAATAAAGATTCTGCAGGACAACTTTGTTTTTATTGTGATAAATCACTTCTCATCAAAGATATCATTGATGATGGTTCTAAAGTCATTGTTTTGCCACGTCCAAGGCGGTTTGGGAAAACACTCAACTTGTCCATGTTGAAGTATTTTTTCGATATCACAGAAAATAACGCGTCATTGTTTGCAGGACTCAAAATTGCCACGCATAAAAATATTATGGAAGAGTGGCAAGGTAAATATCCTACTGTTTTTATTAGTTTTAAGGATTTACGTCCGAAAACTTATGAAGTATTTATAACAGGGTTGAAACAATATATTAGTGAATGCTGCCGAGAATTTGATTATTTGTTGAGCTCTACAAAAGTAAAAAAATATTTAAAAGAGGCGTTAATACAATATAGCTCTGGTCAAATTAATGACGATGAAATTGAATGGCCATTATGGTATTTAACAAAAGCATTAAAAGAGCATCATGGACAACACGCAGTTGTGCTTATGGATGAGTATGATACGCCGCTTCAAGAAGCTTATATACATGGATACTTTGATACAGCGATCGGTCCATTTCGCAATATGATGGGTAAGCTTTTTAAAGGCAATATATTTCTTTATAAAGGCGTTATTACAGGGATTACCCGTATTGCACGAGAAAGTCTGTTTTCTGGTGTCAATAACCTTCAGGTATATGATATTACTTGTAACCAGTATGCAGAATATTTTGGATTTACAGAAGAAGAAGTGCGTAAAATTTGTGATCCTATTCATTTGGATGAACTTAAGTCTTGGTATAACGGTTACACCTTCGGAGACAATCTGACGATTTATAATCCCTGGTCTATTCTCAATTTTTTAGGGAAAGGATATAAATTAGCGCCATATTGGGTAAATGCATCCAGTAATGACCTCATGAAATCCAGTTTTACCACGGATAAACTCGAGGATGTTAAAGCACTGATTGACGGACAAAGCATTACAGTAAGACTTGAACCATTTACAGTTATGAATAATTTAAAAACGAATGCCACTTCTTTTTGGAATCTTGCTTTTATGACAGGGTTTTTAACTGTATTCCCACGAGCCACAACCGCTACAGAGTTTGAACCTACACGTGCCATGCGTATTCCCAATAAAGAAGTCCTGTATTTTTTTGAAACAACGGTCTTAGAATGGTTTAACCGTAGTGGTAATACACAATTTCTGACAGATTTTTTAAATGCTTTGATTACAGGATATGTAGAAAAAGTTCAAATTTGTCTATCCGCAATAATTTTAGAATCCTTTAGCTTCCATGATGTTGATGTATTAAAGCAAGAATCTTTCTACCACGGGTTTTTATTGGGATTGAGCTTAGGGTTAAGAGGACGCTACCAAGTTAAGTCCAACCGTGAATCTGGATTTGGTCGTTATGACGTTGCACTTTACCCGAACGACCCTAAAAAGGATGCAGGCGTGGTTATTGAAGTTAAAATGAGCAAAGAAACAGCTGATGAGGCACTATTACAGATTCAGGATAAAGAATATGCTGCAGATCTTAAGCAGCACGGATGCAAAACAATTCATCTTTATGGAATACACTTTGACGGGAAAAAAGTTCTCACGAAGCTAGTGACAGAGACGTTAAATTCATGACAGACATGCAATGCATAAAAGTTCAATAATCCACATTATGTAAAATTATTTTACAAAACCCCGGCTGGGAAGCGGTTTATGTGGTGCTCATTTTTTTTCGAGTCCTATCCAAAAGTTGCACTTGCATTCTGACTACTCCCAAAAGAAATACCAGCAGCAGGATATACGACAACAACACTACCTTTCCCAAGTTGATGTTGCCAATGTTGTCTTGTTTCTATATCTTGTACTGCTCGTTCTTTGCTTTTCACATAAGGACCGCCTACTCCACACACAGTAAATTTACTACCAATTAATGGATGGGGTGATAATTCTTTGTACAATCCTACTAATGCAAGAGTTTGCCCATCCGTATGGGCATATCCATGAAAACTCGGTTGTGGTAACGTACCTTTATCAATTGTATTCCAGCAGCCTAAACGATCTCTCTGTAAATCCTCAAAAAACAATTTTTTTCCATCAAATCCGTTCGTAATAACAAAACATTCTAATGCTGGATTGTCTGGCATGTTCTGTTCAGACTCTATTACCCAAGAATATCGATTAGATGACCAACACGCACGAGGAAGATATAGCGTGACAACATGTTCTTTTTTTTCCGATACCTGACTGGTCGTAAACAATGGTTGAGAAAGAAAATATGAAGTACATCTTGTCAAGTCAAACGTATTTTCGACATGCCGTCCAAACCCAATTGCATCTTGTGATGCAAACAAAGAAAAGAATAATATTAACATAGCAGTCCTCCCTAATTTTTATGTGATAAATTAACATACATTTCAAAATTACGTAATGTGATAGATTTCCAAAGATCTAGTTCCCTAACTAGCGATTGCGAAGGGGCCAAACCTCTTCTCCCACTAAACCAAGTATTTTGTGTTGCCGCGATAGCAAAACTCGCAACCATTGCATGCCGTGTTGCTTTTTCTTGAACAATTAAATCTGGATGTACTTGCACAGCATGAAAAACTTTTTCAGATTCCGTAAAATATTCTTCTATTGTGTCAGTAATGACAGCCGTCGTTGGCATTTGTAATACAAGAGTTGGCGAATATATTTCTGGCCTCTGTTGCGTTGCAGGAATAGCTGGCGAAGTGACTTGTACACTAGTAGACGATAGAAGATAAGTAACATCAACATCAGGATGTGCAGGACGAGGAGCGTGTAGACAGGTTCTTCCAATTTCTGAACCACCTATTCCTAAAGTACCATTAAACTGTCTTGTCACTTTTACAATCTGGCCTAGTTTTTGATACACATGTGACATTAAAAGCTTTACGCCACCATCACCACTAAAATCTTCCAGTTCTTCTCCAGGACCTTTTTTACGAGGTGCCGCTTTCTTGTATACAACTCTCAGGGAACCATCATCGTCATCTGATGCGCTTACTATTTTGACAGTCCCTGTTTTTGTCACTTCAAGTTTTCCTGCGAATTTTTCATCCAGATCAGACGCAACAGCTATTTTTAAAAACTGACTTGATCCTGCTGCAGTCGTAATAGGTATTTTTTGGCTTGTTATATACGCTGTCATTTTTTCTAAAACATTTGTTTTATATGCTAAGAAAATAGCTGACTCCATATTTGCAAACTCTTTATAATATTCTGCAAGAGGTTTATCTAATCGTCCCCCGATCACAGTATTACATCTTTCTAATGTTGTTTTGAAAATATCAGCGAAAAATACAACAGAATGCCTAAAATAAGTAAGAACTGCAATATGTCCCAAAATTTCAAGCAAATTAGGATTTTGAGTATCTAAATACTCTTTCAGCATGAGAACAGTACAACACGCATGAAATGTACAATCTCCGGTTCTCAAATTGTCTGGCTCAAAAGGTAACTGTTGTAATAATTGGTGTAGACGCACAGGATCTGCACATCCATTAGCTATTTGCTGCTTAAAATCATGCAACAAAATGCCCACCACACATGTGTCAACAGTACCATACAATGCTTTGAAAAATTCTGATTTATAATTATCAAAACTAATTGCCTGAGCTACTTGAGCTAGAGGTTGCGGCGGCAGTTGAGCACTACTGCAGAACAAAAGAGAAATGCAGACGTCGAAAAGTAGCATTACCACCTCGTTAGAGCATTGCCCCTTGTGGATTGTAAGTCTTAAAAATCGCTTTGGCAAGAAATTAATAACGACCTGATAGATTATAAAACTACTTTTGACCGTATAGTATAAAAAGCAAACATATTTTTTCATCTTTCCAATTTGATTAGAGCACACTCAGTCACCGTATCTTGGACATCGCTTACATTCATTTCTTGTTTGCTTTTAGAGCTTCAATCTCTTGTGGTGTCAATCCTGTATAAACTTCAATAATATCAATCGGCATGTTATCACCCAACATGTTCTTTGCCATATCAAATGCTTTTTCTCTTTCACCTTCTTCCCCGCCTGTCTCTGTCTCTTTCCCTTTTTCTTCGCTATCGACATTATACCGCTGAACTGCAGCGAGGCTGCGCATTCGTACATCTGCTGGTAAATTTCGTATATCTAAGCGATTTATAAATTCTTCAATGGCCTTCTCTCCTGCAACAATTTCATCTGGATTCTCAATCACTTTTATTGCAGATATTTTGCACGTACCAAATCTCAATGTCTCACTTTTATGACCAGTTGAACAACACCGAAACTGTGACCACAGAAAATTTTTAGGACCATTCATTTCTACAACTGCTTGTGTGATCCGTCGCACTGGTGATGATATTAATCCAGGTCTTACGACTGATGCAGCATGGACAGATGTCGTACTTCCCATTAAAACACTAAGAGCAGACATACTGTAAAATACGGACCGTATTGATATATTCATAACTAGCCGCCGTGTCCTCTCTGTTCTCCTGCATTGTACAATATCACCGAATTTGGCTCAACGTTAAGATTCATGACAGTTCGCGTTCATGAAAACATTTCATAAAATACTCAAAGTTTGATAGCACAAAGGCTTGATATCTTTCTAATCGATTCGAAAGATCTATTCGATCTTTTAAAAATATTTCATGACTGAGATGCTCGATCACGAAATCAAAGGCTATTTTTAGAGCGTTCTTCTGTTTGTATATATCTTGCATAACTTGCAATCCCATCTTTGCACGTAAAATTTGAGATCTTTTATCAGCAATGATATACGAAGCTATGGACCTGACATTTTCTGGATAATGAAAATTTTCACGACCATACAAAAAACCATAAAAATTACCATCTTCTATCACGAATTCTCTTTCTCTTTTTACAGAAAAATCCACAATTTTTACCAGTGGTCTTTGTCCTTCTAAAAATACAAAACCAAAATTCTCAGAATATTGATTGTCGGTTATATCGTTCACCGCAAAAAGACGAGACAACAAGTCCATTAAAACAAGATTCTTCGCAAAAGATTGAGCCTCTGCATTATGGGAAGTACGACATCTGTCCATGCTGCATCAGTCGTAAGACCTGGATTAATATCATCACCAGTGCGACGGATCACACAAGCAGTTGTAGAAATGAATGGTCCTAAAAATTTTCTGTGGTCACAGTTT
>DAHXKW010000005.1 GCA_027366195.1 Alphaproteobacteria bacterium
GTTTTTAAATTTAGAATGTCCAGCCATACTTGTTCTTATTCCCTTTTCGACCATTATAGCTGATAATTATATTAAAGAAGGAGTTTTTGAATGGTCATGCAATCACTACATCAGAATGATTTTGAAAATAAAGTCTTACAACAAAAAGGGTCTATCGTCATAGATTTTTGGGCTGAATGGTGCGGTCCTTGCAAGATGATGTTGCCTGTCGTACAAGAAGTTGCAAAAAAAAGAAAAGACATAACCTTTTACAAAATGAATACTGATGATTGTTCTGAAGTCGCTGGTCGTTTTCGTATTATGTCTATACCATGCTTAGTTTTTATAAAAGATGGTAAAGAAGTAGACCGCCTTGTTGGGTTTAATTCTCAGGAAAAATTAGAGACTTGGCTAAGCCAGTGTTCAAAATAATCACAATTGTCATAATTATTTGTCTTGATCAATTTACAAAGCATTGGGCTATCCAAAAAGGACCTTGCGAATTTCTGTCATTTTTAAACATTGTAAACCTATGGAATCACGGGATTACATTTGGAATATATCAGAGCATACCTGCTTATATTGTAATCGGCGCAACAGTTTTAATAATGCTGTATATTGTTTGGGAATTGCGAGGCACTAAACGGAAGCTTGATCAAATTGCTTTTAGTTTTATTTTAGGTGGTGCACTAGGAAACTTCATTGACCGAATCCGCCTTGGATTCGTTGTCGATTTTCTCGATTTTCATATCGGCACAGTTCACTATCCTTGGCCTTTTAATATCGCTGATAGTTTTATCATATGTGGCATAGGCCTACTAATACTGTCTCACTTCTTATTCAAACATCATGTTCGCTTGTAATGCTTGCGGCATGCTTTTCAATAAGTGGAATGGAAAATGTGAAGGATGTGGACAATGGAATACGATCGCTCAAGAAGTCTCCACTTCAAAAAGAAAAAAAATACAACCAGATGAAATCTTTACACCCCTGGGTGAAGTGGAAGAACATCATTACAAACGAATCGTTACAGATATCGGTGAATTCGACAGAGTTACCGGGGGGGGCTTCGTTCCAGGATCGGTCATACTCTTAGGCGGTAATCCCGGTATTGGAAAATCAACCCTAATGCTCCAGATCCTAGCACGACTATCTCAACGCCAACAATGTATATATGTGTCTGGGGAAGAAGGGTTGGCGCAAATTAAAATGCGAGCCAGCCGTCTTCAGATTGATCAAGACAAATGTGTACTAAGCACCTGCACCAATGTGCTGCAATTAACTTCTGCTTTTGAACAAACACCCAATTTAGGTGTGGTCATCATAGATTCAATTCAAACAATGTCGCACCCGGACATAGATGCAGCACCAGGAACGGTTTCACAGGTACGTGCATGTAGTCAGGCATTAATTGATTCTACCAAACGGCATAATTACATAATGATTATCATTGGCCACGTAACAAAAGATGGAATCTTCGCCGGCCCTAAATTACTTGAACATATGGTAGATACCGTACTTTATTTTGATGGTGATGGATCCTTAGATTATCGTATTCTGCGTACAATAAAGAATCGATTCGGCACAACCAATGAAATTGGGGTGTTTGAGATGGGACAAGAAGGTCTTATGGAAATTGCCAATCCATCATCGATATTTTTATCCCATGATAAAACTCCAGTCAGTGGCAGCGCCATTGCTGTCAGTATGGAAGGCACAAGGCCAATTTTGTGCGAAATACAAACATTGATCTCACCAAGTTTCTTAGCGTCACCAAGACGAGTTAGCATTGGCTATGACAATAACCGCCTAAGTATGTTAACTGCTGTTTTAATTGCTCGATGTAAGCTAGGACTTGGAGACAAGGATATCTATGTAAACATTGCCGGAGGACTTACTTTAAAAGACACTGCTGCTGACCTGGCTATTGTTGCCGCTTTAATTTCATCTCTCAAAAATCAACCATTATCTAATCAAACCGTTTACTGTGGTGAAATAGCTTTATCGGGACAAATTAGGCCGGTAAGGATGTTAGAACAAAGAATGAAAGAAGCAGAAAAATTAGGTTTCACGCAAATCGTCTGTGCAGAATATGGGAAAAACTCACAGAAAAAAATCGAATTAAATCCAATTGCACATGTGCGGGAGTTGACCTAATCCATTACCTTCATCAAGCTCTGATTTTTGGGTATAGCGCTCCGCTGATCTGGGGCCCGCCCGTTCGGCCACACCGGAAGCTCCCGTCCCGCCTCCACCACTACATAGCTTCGCCGATAGGCTGTGGTAAACTGAATCTTACCAAAACCTTACCCCTTGCACGAAGGGGTTCCATCCCCGCCGCCAAGTCGTTTATTATGAAAGTGCGCGCGCACTTTTACAGTAAACAAAGCGAAATCTATCCAAGGGCATGGATAGATCGATTTGTATCAACTATGGATTGAACTCCATCAATCTAACATTCCACCTGAAAACAAGTATGGGCTAAAAAGGTTAAAGTAACGTAAGCATAGAGATGATTCAATTTCGAAAGATGTCTACTATATACAGGAGCTTAATAGACTCTCGCCTTTGCGAAGACACAAGTCAACACAACTTGTTCTCCCTCCCTATTCTGTTGTACCCTACTGTATCTTGGCTGACCCTGATACATATGAAATTCACGATTGCACGCAAAAAATTTATACAAGCTTTATCCTTTATTCCCAGTATCATGGAACGCAAAACAACTTTACCTGTCTTATCCCATTGTTTAATCAAAGCCGAAAAAAACACCCTAACTATTATGGGTACAGATTTGGATATCGTCATTTCAGAACAATGCCAAGCAAATATAGAAAAAGAAGGTAGTTATTGTGTTCAAGGCATAGTTCTGCATGATATTGTGAAACGCCTTGACACCCCTGATGTATCACTAAGTTTTGAAGATCAGCTGTTCTTAAGATCAGGACGATCCGAATTTCGTTTGCCAACACTATCGGCTGAACAATTTCCAGATGTATCTCAATCTCCGTTAACACAAAAATTTGATTTGGATCCGCAAAAATTTAAAACCTTAATCAACGCTGTTCGTTTTTGCGCAGATGAAGAACAAAACAATGCGATTTTAAATTCAGTTTTCCTACACACGTTAAACGATAGCGGTTTATATACGGCTGCAACAAACTTGTCGCAATTCGCTGTGTCACGCATGGATTTAAGTAATTCGATCGATTTAGGAAATGGATTACTACTCGGACAAAAAGCACTGAATGAAATAGTCCGCTTATTGGACAATAGTGTTCAATCTTTTACACTGGGCATTTCGAACGCCAGAATACAATGCGATATTATAACAGAAGGTCTATCCATTATGTTCACATCCCGCCTTGTGGACGGATTATACCCAGACTATCAGCATGAAATGATTCTACCAAAACATAAAGTTGTTATGGACAGATCAATATTACTCCATGCACTTGAAAGAATGATGGTTATTGTCGACCCTAAGTTAAAAGGTATAGAACTAAACTTTACAGATAAAATTTTAACTTTGTCTGTTTCAAATATCGATAGCGGATCTGGCAAAGAGGAACTGGAGATATCCTGGAAATATGATCCTTTAATGATCCAATTCAATATTTTTAATTTGATTGGGATCTTGCAAGGATTAAGTGTGGACAAAATTGAAATTTATGTTGCCAGCGCTACAGATGCCATGCACATAAAACCAGTCGACAGCGCTTATCCTCACTACTTGCTGATGCCACTAGTGGATTAAGTATGTACGGTCCGTCATGGCCCCTCGCTTTCGCGAGGATGACGATTCCAAGCTATAGCTAATTTTAACAAAGGCAATAATTCTCAAATATTAACCAAATATTAACTTTTGATACTTATCTAGTAGGCGTATTTAACCGACGGTTTAAAAACTGTATGACTAAGATAAGGAGAACATTATGTTATTATCAATGCTATTGTCGACTGCAAACGCAAATCCTGACTGCCTTGATCATGCTACGGTAAAAAATACCTTAGATAAAATTGAAGTAATTGAAGAAGCAAAAGATAAAATTGCTGCAGAATTAGAAAAAATAGAAGAAAAACGGGATGAAACACCAAAAGGGTCTACAGAAGAAAAAAAACTTGAACAAGAAGCAGACGTGTTGAAACAGCAAATCAAAACAGCAGAAGACGCGCAAGATAAAATACTAGAAGATACTCTTGCAATTAGAACTGCTGAACCAACAGATAGCGCAGTTAATGCTGAAATCAAAAAAATCGAACACGAAGTAGCCGCAGACGATACAGCAAAAGCCGCTTTAAATGCAGGTGAGAAAGAAGAGAAGCAAGTAGAACAAACAGAAGCCGCTGCTAACCAAGCTCCAGCTGAACAACCAGCACCAGCGTCTTCTGAAAGTCCTGCTGAGACCAATAAACCTGAAAACACCACTCAAGCCGGAGAGAATCATACAGCTGCAACTTCTGAAGAGCAGCAACCTGCCACTCAGCCAGCAACCCCTGCAACAGCAGACTTAACTCCTCCTGCAGCAGAGCATCATGAGGAGCAAAAACCTGCTGCTGAACCAACAGCAGCCCCAGCAATGGCTGAGCCTGCACTTCCAGCTAACAGCTAAGAGGAATAATATTGGGAGTGTAAAAACGTAGAAACCAAAGCAAATCTCCATCTGATTCAACAGCTTTTTTTATTTTTAAGAAAATATTAATTATTTTCTACTATACATCTCTATATTTTTTGATTTAAAATAAATTAAGGAGTGGTTTAGTTAATATAATTGTCTCATACCGAAATCACTGATTTTCCTAAATATCTCCCTTTACTCGCCTTTCCCAATACAGTTCTAACGCCAGATAGTTCAGAAAATATAACTTTAGAAGGACCACAAGGTTTAAGCTTGCTGGCAGAAGTCATTAAAAATAAAAATTATTTGGGCGTTGTACAAATGGTAGACCATCAGGGTGAAACGGATTTATTCACAACCGGAACGCTGGCAAAACTACGCATCACCGATATGACCACTAAATCTGTAACTTTCAACCTTCTAGGCCTTAGATGTTTTGATGTACAAGAATTTATCAAAACAGACCAAAACTTTTATGCAGCAAAAGTTTCTTATACTCGTTACGAAACAAAAGAGAAAGAACCAAAAAATATTGACCGCGCATCTTTATTGCACAGCTTTAAGCGATTACTCTCTTACCTTGACTACCAGGACTTTGATATGAATTTATTTGAAGAACACTCGGATGAACGTCTTGTGAAAGAACTTATGGATTTTTGCCCACTTGGCAACCTTGAAAAACAACACATCCTTGAAACAAGCGCTTTAGAACAACAAACCGCTTTACTTCGCCAATATATTGAAGAATCAATGCTCGGCCCACTTGTCGCCTTTACAAGACATTAATGCTAGTATTTATTAAGGTCGTCATCTTTGCGAAAGCGAAGATCCATAAAGCTGTAATCAGTCAATAAAGGATTCTTGCTTATACGGGAGTGACAATGCACACAATGTTTATTCGCAGCGAACGACATGACCAGGCTATTTATCAATACCCCTTTATCTCTTAACCAAACCATCCTCTTATCAAAAGAACACAAACATTACCTGGAAAAAGTTTTGCGTATAAAAGCATCTTCTATCCTTGTTTTCAACAATAAAGATGGGGAATTTTTAGGAATCTATCAACAAGGACAATTGGTTATAAAAGAACAGACTCGTCCTTTTCTGTCTCCACCCCAAAAAGCTTTAGCCTTTGGAATTATTAAAACACATAGATTATCTTGGCTAATCGAGAAATCTTGCGAATTAGGTATAACCGAGCTTTTCCCACTTGTCACGCAACATGTACAGTTCGAATCTTTCAAAAAAGATCGATATGAAAAAATCACTATAGAAGCAGCCGAACAATGCGGGCGAATCGATTTGCCTATCATTCATACTCCTCTAAAAATAAAACAATTCATCGAAAACCTTCCAAAAAATTATGAATGGCATTTTGGCTCACTCCAAACCTCTAATAATTTAGAAACATCACGAAACGTTCCCCATGGCTTCATCATTGGCCCAGAAGGTGGGTTTTCCAAAAATGAAGAAGAATGGCTAAATCAGTCAAAGGCCCAACCATTTTCAATGGGAAAATTAATTTTGCGTACGGAAACAGCTGCTTTATGGTGTTTATCGCAAAAATAGCCAATCACTTTGTAAGCTCTAAATCCTGAATTCCAATTCTACAAGTTGGTCCAAAAAATCTTGGTCATGAGAAATAATAATCATAGCCGCTGGATAGGATTGCAAAATCTGAAGCACATGGTCGCGAGTTTCAATATCCAAATTATTAGTTATCTCATCTAAAATCAAAAGCTTTGGTGTTTTTGCAGCAATCAGAGCCAAGGACAATCTTACTTTCTCCCCCCCTGATAAATTTGCAACCAAGGAATTTACCTCTTCATTTTTTCGAAAAAGAAAATCATTAAGGTGTTTGCGATTTTCCGCATGAGACCAATGAGGCACAGTCTTTGCTATACAATCTAGAACCGTTTCCTCCGTTAAAGTTCCATAATGTTGATCTAAATAACCAATATCCTCTGGTTTTGGTATAAACCATTGGCCATCTCTATAGATCTGAGAATTAGACATAATCGCTTTTACTAACGTAGATTTGCCAGAACCGTTATTTCCAACAATAGCTAGACGATCAGTCGGACCAACCGTCAATACTAAATCTATTAAAATGGGCTGATCGCCATAACCACAGGACCCACCTCGTATTTCGACAATAGATTTGCTTCCAATATCAGCTGCCGATAAAGAAAATTTTGGCATAATTACTTCTGGCAGTGTTAACGCCTTTAATTCTTCAAGCAAATCTTGTTTGCGGTTTTGAATGGCCAAAGTTTTTCTCCCAAACGTCTCTTGTGCTTGTCGTTCTTTTTGATCTGCAACTATTTTGGGCCACTTTCGATTTGCCCGTTTTTTTTCACCACGCACCTTACCTTTTGCTGCCCGCTCTTGCTCTTTCATCAGGGCTTTATGCGTATCCTTTTTGTCACGAGACAGTCTAGCCAACTCATCTTCAATTGACTGTCTTTTTTGAATAATATCGCGCTTATAATCATCATATTGTCCTTTAAAAATATGGATCTTCCCATTGTCAAAATGCCAAAATATATGGGCGCATGAACGTAATAGCTCAACGTCATGAGAAGCCATAACAATGGTTCCTTGAAAATGCTTCAACATAGACATCAAAGACTGACGATTATTCAAATCCAAGTGATTCGTTGGCTCATCGAGTAATAACAATTCAGGCTTTAAGGACAGCGCTTCAGATAAAGCTGCATTGAATTTTTGCCCTCCACTAAGTCCATCAACTTCAATCAGCTGAGGAACAAAGGCAGCAGATACGTCAGAAAGATTAGCTAAAATCTTTAGCAAAGACGTTTTTCCACTACCATTCCGTCCAATAAGAACAATCCGGTCTCCCGGATAAATAACGACCGAAAAATCATCGACACAAGTCTTATGGGGGTAAATGATAGAAAGGTTTTTAATGATAATCGGATTCATATTTATACTCACAATTTGTTTGGTTAAAGAGACAAATTAATAAGTATAAATACGCATCGCAAATCAAAAAATGTTAACTAAAATTATAATGTGACTTTAAAAAGAGGATGTCAATAAGCATCCGTTAGACTTTAAAACATGCTGACAAATTTGCGATGCAATATAAATCTGTTAAAATTATTTAATAAATAACACCGTATAAAGGTTTTAGATATTCGTCTCGCCTGCGGCTCGGGCTTCCGTAAACCCGATCCAGAGCACGTGCCTCCGCCTCCTCCTCCACGAAGCAATAGCCCCCTCATCCCATTGTTCGCTATTAAAAAATAGCTACAAAACAGGCTGTGACAGGTTTTCAAACCCAATCATAAGTTCTACAATTACTTAGTATACGTAAGTAATTTTCAAACCTAAGGCCCGATGGCT
>DAHXKW010000006.1 GCA_027366195.1 Alphaproteobacteria bacterium
CTCTCAAAGTCGTCCATCGTCTTCTCCCTTTAGTTTGCTTGGCGGCTCACAAAAGGAAGTCTGACCCATGGGCGACCCCTGTAAATGTCAAACTTCTACTGCCTCCCCGGCAGAGCCGGGGGATTTCCCTTGTTAATTAATCACGCATGGCACGGATTACGCGAATTTATGGGGATTCCAAGTTGCAGTTCATCACGAATAGGTACCATTTTCGGTGTAATAGTCACATTTCTATCTGTTGTTCTGGCTTGGGTATTTTTTAGGTCTACTAACCTGCACACAGCACTGGACATGATTAGTAGCATGATTGGTCTAAACGGCGTTACTTTACCCGGTCGTTCCTTGTTCAAATGGGGCTTGGCTGATGAAATTGAAAAACTTGGAATTCATTTTGGCGCATCAACTCTGTTTTATGGAAATGAATCTATTTGGACTTGGATAGTGATACTTTGGGTAATTTGTTGGTTTACACCAAACAGCCAGAAGATTCTTTCTTCCTACCAACCAACATTATATAAAGTAGTTTCTATTAGCCGACTTAATTGGGTCCCAAATGCCGTTATTGCATGGCTCGTAGGTGGTATATTTGTTATTGCATTATTTAGCATCGGTAAAATATCAACGTTTCTTTACTTTCAGTTCTGATTCGATTTAAATGCATCTACGTTACCTAAAAAATCTTTTCATATCAGTATTTATACTTTCCTTTATTCTTTTATCTATCAATATGCTGATTGATCCATTTGCCACAAATCATTTTTTTGATATTAGAGGATTTAATCATAGTAAACCAGAAGCAAAACATCATGATATTTTGGTAAAATTATTTGAAGTTTATCGATTAAAGCCAGAGGTCGCAACCTTAGGAAACTCCAGAATAAGGTACGGATTAAATATAGAAGATGCAAGATGGAATGGCGACCGAATTTATAATTTCGGTGTTGAGGGTGCGGGAGTAGATGAAGTTCATTATCTTTTGGAACATGCGGCCGCCCAAGGAAAATTAAATAAAGTCATCATTTCTATTGACTTCGGTAGTTTTAATGCTGGGGATATAATGAAAGGAATGGAAAACTTCAACTATTCCTTATTAACCAATACAAGGGATTGGAATCCATTTCGCGAACAAATGGCAATGCTCCAAATAGCCATGAGTGTTGATACATTAGAAGCATCCTTGGAAACCATAAAATTCAATATTTATAACAAGAATAAAAATATTGAAATTCTTCCGAGCGCTGTTATATCTAAAAATGATTATAGAAATAGATTTTTGCAAACTGAACATCGTTTTTTGATATCTAATTCAAGAAACGTTATCTTCAAAAATAATTCACGTGGCTCTATGTTTGATCATTTTAGAAAAATCATAAAGTTTTGCTATAAACACAATATTGATGCTCGTTTCATTATTTCTCCTACACATGCTTGGCAATCGGAGATAGAAGATGTTGTTGGGTTGCAGCCACAGTTAATATATTATAAAAGAAAATTAGTAAATATTTTGGCAGAGGAATCAAATGGTTCCGGAAAGTCACCTTTTCATTTGTGGGATTTTAGTGGATATAATAGCATCACAACCGAAACAGTTCCTGATTGTGGAAGCAATAAAATAATGACCAATTACTTTGATCCTTCTCACTATAAACCCGTTGTTGGATTGTTAGTACTTGAGCGAGTACTTAACCAAAATATAAACAACGTACCCAAAGATTTTGGGATAGAACTAACATCGAAAAATATTGAAGACAATCTTGTAAAGATCAGTAAAGATCAAAAACAATGGCGTATAGACCATCCCGCTGATTACAGACAGATTGTTCAATTAAATAAACTTTTTAGTAAGTCAGATATTCCTTATTTCTCCTTATGCCATCGTCCCTAAAAATTCATTTTCGGTTATCTGATGGCTCCGAATCACCGTTTCAGATTGCATTGAATGACATCATGCTGGTTGTGGCACCATGAATCCTGGAAGCATGGTCGGTTTTCTGACTTTGCTTCCTAATATTCCCCAAAGCCTGCGTTAGCCTTCAAAAAAATAGACAGCTGTGGTGACGCGCCTTTTCATTTTCCAAAAAGGTAATACAGTATGTATGCTACGAGCAGAAGCGGCAAAATGGGCGTTTGGTTCCGCAGAATTGTTGTCTGTCTGGACGGGTTGTGTTACGGAAGTCACAGATTGGTCCATTCGATCTTAGTAAAAATTTGATGGTAACCCACCAGAGATTCATGTGGACAAAATAGCCATTATTTTTTTGTACTGTTGAATTCTCTGCTCCAGTTACACGATTTTCTATGGGATCTTCCCATTCACCCTCCGTCGAACTACAACGGTCAGGTTTTCAGCGACCCAGGATTCCAAGACGGTTCGCTTACTCC
>DAHXKW010000025.1 GCA_027366195.1 Alphaproteobacteria bacterium
ATTTTGTTTGATGAATTTATTTTGTTTGATCTAAATTAAACTCGGCTCTTACTTTTTTAGTGGTAATGTTTTCGACAACGAAAGCTAGAATTGGAACCAATCCCGCCAATACAACCGGTATGATGCTCCATATCTTCCATTTGGTTTTATTAATTAAGTCAAAACCTGAAGCTAAGTATGCAATGTAAAAAAATCCGTGTATCGGGCCAACAATCTTTACGACAACTAAATTATTTGCAAAAAACTGCAATGGCATTCCTACGAATACTAGTGTAGCCAGTCCAACTCCCACTACCATTGCCAAGATACGATAGCGGTTAAGCGATCCTTCGATACCTTTTACCAATTCCATTTAAAACCAACTCTTCCTTTTGTTTTCGTTATTAAGTTGCGAAAGATACTCGTTATAAAGTAAAAGCTGCCGGTCAACGTCATCTAAATTATCAGACGAAGTTGAATCAGAGCTGTCAGGGGATGTAGACGTGTTGATTTCACCGTTATTGGCTGGTTCGGTTCCGTGCTGGGCTGAGGGAACACCGTTTTGACCACTCGTATCTTTAGACAAGGGGGTGTTTGCTTTATGCAATGAGGCATTAACCAAATCAGAACCCTGGCTTAACGAATCTAAATCTCTTTGTCTTATTTCATTGCTAGCTGTTTGTGTGGCCGTGTCTTTGTATGCCAGTCTGGGTAAACCGGGGGCTCCTATCTCCCGCTGAAGAACTTCGGGAATTTCTTTGACGTCGTCGTGAATTATTTTATACCATGTATAAAACGCATATACGGCAAATACCGGCCATTCTATCGTATATGCCCAGCTTAAATAGTTTCCGCTCAATGCTCGGTGCAATTGCCAATCCCCTAAAGCCAAGAACGCTGGAACTAGGGCAATCAAAGTTATGTGCGCCCAAATAGCTCTAGAGCTAAACCATTTAGCTTTGGTGGAAGCATTCATACTATATAGGCTAGTTCATTATCTATTGAAACCTTGTCACCATCGATAAGGTTTCAACAATGCGCCCTAAAATGTAACTAGACCAAAGCCATTTTGAGATATTAGTTTGAATTTTATGTTTGTGAGGTAGGTATGATTTCGGGTATGGGAAATATGGGGGGACAGTTTGGCAGTTTTATGCGTTCTTTAAGAAGAGACCAGTCGGTGGCTTCTTCAAAAATAACAAAAGGCACCGGCAAAAGGATGCTTAAATATGCAAAACCCTTTAAGATCCTGCTTGGCATTTTTTTTGTGGTAATCGTAGTAGACGCCTTAATAAATGTTGCAAACCCTTTAATATATCGAGAGATCATCAATACGGGAATACTTAAGAAAAAAACGGGTATCATAATATTTCTTGCTTTTTTGATTGGTGTCTTAGCGATATTTGATGCTATTATTTCGCTGATCCAACGCTACGTGTCAGCCAAGATCGGCGAGAATCTGATCTATAAATTGCGAAGTGAAGTCTACGCTCATATTCAAAAAATGCCTGTTGCATTTTTTACGCGTACACAAACTGGGGCGTTGGTATCGAGGCTTGATTCAGATGTTTTGGGTGCTCAGCAGGCTTTTACGAATATATCGTCGTGAATTATTTTATACCATGTATAAAACGCATATACGGCAAATACCGGCCATTCTATCGTATATGCCCAGCTTATACCCAATTCGTTTTGCCGGAAACACGAAGATCGGCAAAATTATTAAAGAGAAAAGAGTAATTTGCCACGACAATAGCATCATAGACGCAACTACGAGAATGACGGTTATCGTATTTGAAATAACCGACGACAAGATATTCGTAAAAGCCTGCTGAGCACCCAAAACATCTGAATCTCGACTGTTTAAATCCAAGGCGGCCAGAGTACGCGACATTGGTGTGAAACAGGCAATGTACGGCCGGTTTTTTTTGGTTATTT
>DAHXKW010000043.1 GCA_027366195.1 Alphaproteobacteria bacterium
ATGATTGTAGGCGGTAGTTTTGCGCACCTTTTTATGGATAGAGAAAATACAGAAACTCAAGAACTTGCTAAAAAATATGCGGACAAACTTATTTTGCCAAAGGATGTTATCCATGATGATGAGGGAAATATTGTTGATGTGGGTTCAGAAAGTATTCAGCAAAATGATCATATTATTCAAAAAGCTAAACTTATTATATGGAATGGGGTGTTGGGTAAAGTCGAAGAAAAACCATTTGATAAGGCAACTTTAGCCATAGTAGATTCAATAAAAGCCAACAAATCTGCAAAACTTGTGGTAGGGGGTGGTACGACGCTTGCGTTTATAGATCCTAAAATGCCGCAGCTTTATTATGCATCAACAGGTGGTGGTGCGTTTTTAGAATATTATACGCACCCAACTTTAGTGGGCATTGCGGCTTTAATGCGTCGTGCTAATTAGTTCTCTCGCTTAAATAATAAGCATTCGGATCTTCTATAAATTTTTTCGCTTCTGCATCTGTTTTCTCATATTCAGCTTTTAGGACGCTTTGTGACCTTTCTAGCGCGTTAATTCCAAGATGATCCAGAAGTTGTTTGCTATATTCTTCTATAAATTCATCAAGGGTTTGCGTGAAAGTTTGTTGTTTTTTAGCCATTTCTTGTTCTTTCTTTGTATATGCGTCTAATGATGTGGCTGATAGAATGGATGTAAACCGCGTCATCTTTTGCTGAATTTGCTGATTTAGAACTCTAAGCACTTCTGATAATACCCGTCGCTTACCAACTGGTGTGAGATTCTGATGGGTTGATAACGCTTCTAGGAATTGCGTTGTACTCGTATTTGTTGTTTTGGGATCAGTTATCCCACTCCCTTGAATAGTGCCACTGTCTAATACAACGTTCCCGATCCAATCATATGCGGCTGTAGCATATAGAAATTGTGGAGCAAATACACTTATTGTTAGAACAAGTTTACACCATTTTGTATTTGATTTGATTTGATTTGATTTGATTTTTCATAATAATGTCCTTTCGCTAGTAAAATGATATTCCAACACTAAATATAGCACATTCTTGTTAAGATTTGGTTAAAAAATTAGTAGGTATTTCCGCCCTGATGCACCGTGCTAGCTCTACGTTAAGTGTATGTCCTGGGTTAACAGCGCGAAAATAACCTTTTATTGGTATATTAAGTAAGCGCAAATCACCGATTGCATCTAAAATTTTATGACGCGCTAATTCTTCTGGAAAACGCATACCTTCTTCATTCATAACGAGACCATTATCAGATAGCACAACTGTATTCGTAAAATTCGATCCTAAAGCCATACCAGATTTTTTCAAATGTTCTCCGTCTGAGTAAAAACCAAATGTTCTGGCTGGCGCAATTTCTTTTTTATAGTTATCTGTTGTGAAGTTAAAAATATAGTTTTGTTCTGGAAAAGGTTTATCGACAGTAATATCAAATACCAAATCTTGATGAGGTGTGAATTCGATAAACCCACGTTCATTTTCGACCATAATAAGCGGGCCGTCGTAGATAAAGTCTTTATCTTCCTCACTTGGTTCTATCGGGTATAATCCCTCTTCCTCTAATACTTCATAAAAATGCAAAGCACTTCCATCCATAAGTGGCATTTCATTTCCATCTAGTACGATGATATCTATATTTTTCACACCTAATGCGAAGACTGCAGAAAGAAAATGTTCTACCGTGCTAATGTATGCTTCATTTTGTTTGATGGTCGTACACATATTGGTTGAAATAACATGATCAAGATTAGCGGTAACCCTACCTTGTGGTAATACAAAATGTATACCAGGTAACGAAGAAGGCTGGATCTTTATAGAAACTTCCTCCCCACTGTGTCCAGCTATTCCTTTAAGCACTTTATTTGTTTGTATTTGGTCTATAAATTATTTATAACGAATATCAATTTAATAAACAGTTAAGTGGCTATTTCGAGCTTGATAGCTTTTTCTTGATGATTTCTTGAGCTTCTATTTCTGTAAGTTCAAAAAAATTCCGTCCTTTAGGAACACTGGCATTTGTGTTTTGCCATTTTAAAAATGGCCCAAAGCGACCGATTCCTAGAGTAATAGGGTGACCATCTAATGTGGCTAGTGTTTTTGGTAGTTCATATAAAAATATAGCTTGGTCAAGCGAGGCCTTATCAGGTTGTATAAAGCTGGGTAGTTTTACGTTTTTAGGTTTATCTTTTTTAGTAGGTTTTTCTTTCTGACATTGTATATAAAAACCGTAAGGTCCTTTTTTTAATGTAAAAACAATGTCACTTTTGCTACCTAATATTTTATCAGGAACCTTTTCAACTTGGGATTGATTACCTTCCATTTCTATTTGTCCGAAATCTTTTAAATTTTTTGTATAGGTGCAATCAGGGTAACGCGAGCATCCAATAAAAGCACCAAATTTGCTCAGCTTTAAATGGACTTCTCCAGTTTTACATTCTGGACATTTATGGTCTGGATAGGATTGGAAAAGAGTTGGACCTATGTGGGATTCTAAATAGTCAATTACTTCTGTAATCCGTAAGCTGGATGTTTCTGATACATTGTTTTTGAAATTCATCCAAAATTCTTCAAGAACCTTATGCCAATCTTCTTCCCCTGATGAAATTGAATCTAGATGCTCTTCCATCTGAGCGGTAAAATCATATTCTATGTATTTAGGAAAATATTTAAGCAAAAACAAAACCACAAACCGTCCAATAAAATCAGGGGTAAAACGTCTTTTTTCTAAGATCACGTATTTTCTGGCTTTCAGAACCTCTATCATAGAGGCATAAGTAGAAGGGCGGCCTATACCAAGTTCCTCAAGCTTTTTAATAAGAGAGCCTTCATTATAGCGCGGTGGAGGCTGCGTAAAGTGTTGCTCTGGCGTTAGTTCCTTTAATGATAAGGACTGGCCTTCTTTTAGGGACGGCAGCATTTTTATATCATCACCTTCTTGCACGCCATAAATCTTTAAAAAGCCTTCGAACTGACAAATTTGACCATTAGCTCTAAAAATATGCTTATGATCAGTTGACTCAATATCTACTCGTGTTTGAAGGAATTCAGCATTAGCCATTTGAGAAGCGATACTACGATTCCATATAAGCGTATAAATTTTAAGCTGATCTTCATCTAACTTAGCAGCCAAATCTTTGGGAGAGAGGTGGGGGAGAGAGGGGCGAATACATTCGTGCGCTTCTTGTGCGTTTTTTACTTTGTTCTTATATTGTCTGATTTCTGAAGAAAAAAGACGTTTTACCCCTGATGAAATTGAATCTAGATGCTCTTCCATCTGAGCGGTAAAATCATATTC
>DAHXKW010000044.1 GCA_027366195.1 Alphaproteobacteria bacterium
GTAACCGTTCACCTGGTATGGTAAAAAGTTTTTCTAGATCTTGAAAGATTTGCATAATTGTATTATGTGGTGTAGATTTTAGAAAAAGTTAATAAAAATTCGAATGAATATTACGCAAAAAGAGTATCAATTATTGAGGGAGGAGATTAATCAGCTCAAAGCAGACAATAGACGGTTGATAGCGAAGGTTGAAGAACTTACCCGTGAAAACATAGAGCTTCGGGACAAACTGGGATTAAATTCATCGAACTCTTCGCTTCCCAGTTCAAGAGATTTATATAAGATCAGGAAGTCTACAAAACAACGAAGTGGTAGGAAACCTGGTGGTCAGAAGGGACATATTGGTACGACAAGAGACAGAATGGCGCCTGATGAGATTATTCGAATTAAACTTTCAGAACAGTTTTGCACGTGTGGTCATGCGATTTCTCGAGACAAAGATTCCCGCATTATCCAGACAGTCGAAATACCACCGATCAAACCACATGTTACGGAATATCAGTTGGATAGAGGACGGTGTTCTCATTGTCGTAAGTATTATAGTGCTCATTTACCAGATGGTGTTACACCTGATCTTTTGGGACAAAGATTAAAAACCATTATCGCTAGCCTTACCTCTATGTTTAAGGGATCAAAGCGAGAAGTGCAGGCAGTACTACAAAATGTGTTTGGCGTAAAAATTGCTTTAGGAACGGTATCGAATACAGAACGACGTGTATCAGAGTATTGTAAAGATGCTTACGATCAGTTAGTTATGGAAATTAAAAGTAGTGAGCAGATACATGCTGATGAAACGGGACACAAGAACAAGGGAATGCGTTACTGGGCATGGCTATTTACACACAGCAAAGCCACAGTACTTATGCTGAAACCTTCAAGGGGGATGAAGGTCCTTCAGCAGATACTTCCAGAATTTAAAGGGCGTATTATCTCAGACCGATATGCAGCTTATAACTATTTCCCACAAAAAAATAGACAAATCTGTTGGGCTCATCTAGCGAGAGATTTTGAACGAATTGCAAATAGTTCACATCTTACGGTCAGTGTTTATGGCAAATATCTTAGAAGTGGCGCTCAGGAGTTATTTGCGGGACACAGAGCATTAAGGGACAACATGATCACTAAACAGCTGTTTTTTAGACGACTGAGCAAACTTAGAAGACGTCAGATGTATTATCTAAAACAGCTATTAAAGATAGAAAACATTCCTCGCGTTCACAATAGTGTACAGTTGATGATACAAGCAGAATCTATGATGTGGACTTTTTTGCAAGACCCATTAAGAATTCCGCTAATGAATAATGCGGCAGAACAACAAATACGACCTTTTGTGATCTATCGTAAAAAGTCGTTTTTTACCTGGTCAGAAAGGGGTGATAGATTCCTAGAGCGACTCATATCTTTGCATCTGACCTGGAAGCAAAATAACAAAAATCCCTTCGAGCAACTCTATAACCTTATCGCCGCTTAACTTTTTACCATACAGGGTGAACGGTTACATATTATTTATCTCTTGATCAATTACCGATGTAATAGCATCGAGGCAAATACTTTGTTTACTTAGCCGGGTTTGTTTTGACAAATATTCTAATTTCAAAAAATAAGGTTCAGGAATGCGTAAATTAAACACCTTAATTACATCTTCCCTCACATGACCTGCTTGCCATGGATATAATATAGGCTCCTGTTTTGCATTAGAAAAATCTCCATCCCTAATAAATTGCTGAGTTAATTCTTTTGTTTCTTGTTGCGCTACAATAGTTTTAAGCGGCGGTCTCGATGATACTTTCGACACTATAAATCTCCTTATATAATTCATTGATTTCTAAGCAAGCCTTTGGGTCTTGTTTTTTTAATTCTGCAACACTCACTCCCTCTTTAGCAGCTTTTCTAAAAGCAATACGCTCATGAATTACAGTCCTTGCCAATTTTAAGTTCCTAAAATCATTAAGAACCTCAATAACTTCTGAAACTTCAGTTGATGTATGATTAGTTGGCGCACGATTAATAAGAACATAAGCACGTAAATTCGGATTTACCAGTTGTACTCTTTCTACCAATTCGTCCATTACACCTAGTGTCCATATATCGAATTGACCGGCTTGAACAGGAATAAAAATCTTATCAGCCACAGTAAGAGCCGAACGTAATTCAACACTGTTTTGTCCACCAGCATCGATTAAAATATCATAATATTTTTCTTTTAAAGCCTTAATATCATTAAATAATTTTTCGCCAAATTTTTGC
>DAHXKW010000046.1 GCA_027366195.1 Alphaproteobacteria bacterium
AGGAAGTTCCTTTGGGCAATGCCAGCAAAAGTATGCTCCGCTACACCACTTTTAGTAAATAATTCTTCATCGCGAATATTTCTAGCCCAAAATAAATCACGTGTCAGATTAGCTCTAGTCTTTTCTGCATATTCCAGGCGATCTTCGCGTCCAAACCTTAATGTTTGGACTTTTGATTAATAGTATCCCATCGAGACTTTATCTCTGCCTCTCCTTCCAAGAATTAAAAAATATATTTAATCAATTAGATCAATTTAAGCACTAGAAATAAGTAACTTGACAAACTCAGATTGAGATAATCCGAGCTTTCTTAGGTCTAATTTTAATCTACTCAGAATTAGAGCAATTTCATTGAGATTTGGTTGCTCTTGCTCAATCTCAGTTGTGCTTGAAATCGATCGTTTTGAATCATCTTGTTTACTTGAACCCTTAAAATGGACCGGCTGCGGCTCTCTTTTATTGAATTTCAGACCAACAACTCTACCTACTGGATTTCCTCTGGGCACAGAAGGAGTGGCTGGTGAGCCAATCACCTCTAAGATATTAGCAAAGCTACGTTGAGTTTGAGAAGGTGTTTTTTCAAGTTCAGCCTTTTTATGGGCATCCTTGTAAGCAGGAAGGTAGCGCTCCCAGGGCTTTGGTAATAAGTCAGCAAGCTGGTTGGCCAGATATAACTGCACGTAAGCCAAGGGCACAAATTTCCACCAATCTTCCTCATGTGACACTTCTGGCGTTTGATAGGAGTCAAGCAACAGTTTTTGTTTTCCAAACCGGAAGAAGTGCTCTATATCATAACGATTCAGATAGGTATTGTAAGCCATTTCAGGGCTTACCTCGTTTCTTCTCTCGCCTATGAGTGCAACCCATAAGGGGCGTTTAAACATCAGGGTTCCATCACTATCAGTAACAATGGCTTTAAGAACATTTAAAGGATGCTCTTGTGATGCAAAATCCTTCGAGCCACGCAGGAGTAAATTTTTAAAGAGCGTTAACTCCACTTGACATACTTTGCCTTTTTTAGTGGTCATCGTAATGGTTTGTACTGCGTCTGGTTTCGGATGCGTTTTCGGCTTGGATAAAATAACTTTATCACCAAAGAGCTTTCTTCTGCCTGGGCCTTGAACCTTTAAATACTCGGGTACCTGATAGAGCTTCCTCTTATTGGAAAGACGAAACATTTGAACCAAGTTCTTCTTCGTTACCGCCTTTTTGCGACATCCTTCGGAGCCATACAGCGAATCACCTGTATTGATACATAACTCATCATCAAGGCCAAGCTCATTGATTAACTCTACCACTTGTTGAACTCCAGCTTCATTTCCTTTTTCATTTAAATCCACTCTCCTCATGGAAATGGGAATTAACCAGCGCCCATTCTTGGTGCGCTCGCCTTGGGGCGACATAGCCAACAAAGAATATTGATGGCCAACGCAAATAGGCTTATTACCAGGAGCTGGATTGGGTGAATGCACTATCCCTCGCTGTTGCATTACTTTTGCATAAGGTCGTGGATTGGCTGTGCAATCAGTAAAAAATAGATGGGGTCTATTATCTAATGCCTTGGTATTACTAAATATCAGTGCCTCTATCTTTTTGAAATCCGCATGAGTTAAGCCCCGTGCTATTGCATCGGTAATGCTGCTATATCCACGTTCAAAACTAACCGATTGGCTTAATTCTACAACGCTCTTATACTGATGACCATCTCTACATAGTGCATCTAATAAATTAAATAAGGCATCGGATCTTTTTGTAAATAACGAGTATAGGTTATTACGAAAATTTTGTAGTTTCTCTATGATTTGTTGCATCTGACTGTTTCCTTGAAAATTTTTTCTCAGAAACAGGCGCGCTTTATGTTAATAAAGCGCGCAACAAATTTTTATTGTGTAGTCAATATTTTTTTGTTTTTTTCCTAGTGCGCCATCCTTTTTATATCCTGTTAAATTCAAACCAAATCGTACTCATTTTTTATATCGCAATCCAAAGTCCAACATCAGGATTAATATTCTGAATTATTTTTTTATAATGCTTCGCACGACAAGCAAAAATAATTGCCATCAGCACCAGATACATACCAAATACTTGTAACAATATGAAGGTATGAAAAGAAGGTTTAACCATTACTTTCTCCCTAAAGCAAGTTTTCCTCCTTAAAGTAAAGA
>DAHXKW010000071.1 GCA_027366195.1 Alphaproteobacteria bacterium
GAATATATCACAGAAACTAATAAAGCCAAAAGAATAAAAAATGAAGAAAAACGTCGGGAAAGGGTTAGTAACGCATCCTTAAGTAAGACTTCATTAGACATAGGTTCAACATTTTCTGAATATTTTCATCGACAATCAAGATTGATGACAGAAAAAATAAACGCCATACCACAAATGTTGGTGTCCGGATTAACGAGAGGGGTAAGCGCTGCTGGTAAAATATCTTTAGATGCAGCACAAGCCATATTAAAATATAATATTCCCACAAGCACATTTGCAGCAAACGTTGGGAGACTTGGTGTTTCAGAACCAGAAGTAGCGCAAAGCATAGGAGAAAATAGATTTGGATATAGATTGCTGAGTGGTAAAAATAGCGCCGTGTCTGGATTTACCAATATATCGGGATCTCTTGCAAATGCTATGATACAATACGGTCCCGGCGCAGAATCTTTAAAAGCATTGATGGCCGCTCAATCAAATCTGGCAAGTTTTGGCATCAATTATGGAAAATCATCAAATGTAATCAATCAACTGTTAATGTTTAAAAATTTGGCGAGAAGTGTTGGAATGACAGATACTGGCTTACAAGAATTTACTACATCATTAGTTAACTCTGGTTTGATTGCAACATTAGAAGCTGATAAAAAATTCAAAACATCCAAAGAAGAAGAAAAATATATTGGAAAAGAAATAAAAGAAAGAGCCAATTTAGCTAAAGTTTTAGGAATGTCTGCTAGTGAAATGGCATCTATGCAACGGCAAGGAATATCTCAATCATTTATGGGCCTTAGTGAATATGTACATCAAAGATATTTATCGCCAGTATACACACGGATGCTAGCTAATTCACTAGGCATTAAAATGTCAAAAAAACAAGCGGCGGAAATTGCTCCCTTTCGGGCTGGTAATGTATCACAAAAAACTAATGTAGCAATGCCGATGGAGGCGTTTTTCGCAAAAATAGGGCGTCGAGAGACAACCCAAAAATGGGGTGGTGGAATTGTTCCTCATTGGGCACAAGCACAACTCGGTAATCTTACCCCTTTTATAAGAGAAGCTATGATCAATATGCAACGCGCCGTAGCTACATTAATCCCAATAAGTGAAAAAAATGCTAGAGCAGCTAAAGATATGGGTATCAAACGGGGGGACACTCTGGACCAAAAAAAACATCTGATTTATTCTTATCTTCGGAATCCCAATAATAAAGATTATACTTATATTCAATCGTTAATGTCGAAAGGAGAAGCAACATCAACACAAACACCCAAAACATATATGATGGGGATGAATGCTAGTGATATTAACAGGGTTGCCAATACCGTTTCCAGCATAGGAAAAACTCCATTAGGCGCACTTGGTGGTAGTGTTTTGGGTGCTTTAAAAGATATTGGACTTGCTGGTTTGGGGGCAACACTTCGGAATAGTGGTGTGGTTGGTGGCATGGGGGTCGCGGTACGGGGAGGACTAGAGCTAGCCGCACCAATTTTAGCTATTGCCGTTGGTGCAGCCGTTGGTACTGCCGTTGGAGACGCCATGAATAATTTACCAAAATTATGGGGGGGTAGTCGTCTATCTACTGATCTCAGTCGTTCATTTTCTACACCGGGTGGTGAATCACAAAGGAAAATCTATAATACTAATATTCATCCAATGAATAATCCACTTACTGTATGGAAGCGGACGGGGTGGTCTAAAAAAGCTTTTAATGAAATGATAGTACCTCATATTAACAAACTTAATAATGAAGGATTTAATACATTTGAAGTTGGAAACAAGTCCATGAGCACCCATGAATATTTACAGTATTTACAAAAGCAGGGTGATCAACAAGAGAAAATTAAAGACCATTTAAAGACAATACGGAAAAACACCGGAGAAACTGCAAAACATGCAAAAACCCAAGCTGATTTACAAAAACAAAAAACAATGGCTAAACAAATCTTGGACAATTCAGTACAGGAATTAGCATTAAAACATTCATCAGATATTATTTCTGGTCTGAACAAATATGCTGATCAATGAAATATGAAATTCTTAATATCTGTATTAAAAAATTGACAATAAATAAAACATGGCAATTCAAAAATTCTATCGAATAGTAACCCCGAAAGCAGCTAAATTATCTTTAACAGATAATCAAGATACCGTTTCATCAGCCGGTCTTTATG
>DAHXKW010000082.1 GCA_027366195.1 Alphaproteobacteria bacterium
CCTTTAAGGAGAATAATGGTGCCCCCTGCGCAAATGAATTTTGTAAACAAGCATAATACTTATTAGCCAATTCTGGTGTATTTGCACATACAGCAGTGGGCGGAGGACCTAAACTGTAGTATAAGTTAACCCCTACAGCACAGAGGGAATATTCGCAAAAAAGTAATAAAAACACAAAAGACATAATGACTTCATTGCTAATTTACGTGCACAAGCAATACTAATATATTTTCATTAAACAATCCATGAGAAAATCTAGATAAAAACCGGTATTTGTCATATGGCACAATGTGAGGCTCTTTATAAAAGTCTATTTAATATCCTATTTTATTTATTACTTAACATCGTTAAAAACTAAAACGAGACCACTTCTCAAACATCCTAACCACCCCTCGTTCTTGTGTAGGAAGTTTTGATGGGTCTTTACCGAACCAAGCAAGGTCGTGAGACTCATGACTAACAACAGCTTGTTCATTGCTCTGAACCTGTAATAAAAATCGAACATCATAATGGTAATGGGCAGGGTCAGAACCATGTGGGGGAATTAAGTGAGCATCAATATCAAAAATGCTTTCAGAAACAGGCTTGATATCCATAATACCTGATTCTTCCTGCGCTTCTTTTAAAGCCACACGCAACACATCAGAATCCCCATCACAATGCCCACCTGGTTGTAGCCAACTATTAAATTTTCCATGCAATAACAATAGAAACTTAGTCCCATCTTTATTTAACAACCAAGAAGAACCCGTAAAATGACCTGGAATACAACTTCGCTCAAAACAATCTGAATTGCTATTTAAAAAAGAGAGCATTTTCTGCTTAGACACCTGTTCATCAGGATCCATGGGGTGATAATTATTCAAAAGTTTTTCCAAATTGTCTCTATGCATTTTTCACTAATCTATCTGCAATAAAATCAAGAATCTGACACATGACACCAACCTGCTCAAACGCCTTATTTATGGCATCTGCTGAAAGTATAGGTGCATTAGGATACTCATGCGTTAATTTATTTATCGTTTTCCGAAGCTCATGCCATATTTTTCCAGTTGGAATAATCTCAATTTTTTCAAGAAAATTTGTTTTATCAATAATTGTCATGTGCAAAGGATCTTTATCCATAAGCAAAATCATAACATCGAATAATTTTCCACCAATAATATCTTGTAACATACAAAAACGCATAATGAATGCATCACAAAATGCAATATCGGTTTCTGTAAAAACTTCTATCCGTTCAGAAGTTAATGGCATCATGGGTGCTAGCTTTTTTCTAAATTGCTCTAAATGATACCGATGCTTTTGAGCCGTTACTAAAAAAGCTTGATTTGCCTCTTCATTCATACCAATAAAACTCCTTCTCTTTGCGCGATATCATAGATAGGTAGATAAAAATCAGTGTCTATCAGATGTAAAACTAGATCAATTTTTTGTTCACCAATTTTTTCCCACAAACCAGTTATAAATTTGGTTTCTTGATCATATATAACCTCAGGAGACAAATGAGTTTGAACGTATAAATCAATATCCCCTCCCTTTTGGGAATCATCAACACGAGAACCAAATAACCACAAATGATCATCAGGACCAAAAAAGTCTTGGAAAAGGGTAATAATGCTACTTATATCGGCTTCACTAATCCGCAAATGCTTTAAAATATCTATAACAACATATTATATTATCTACCTTTATGAGCACGTTTGAAAGCTGACCTACCCAAATAGATCTTAAAAACCTATAATAAAAATATCAGATAAAATAATGGACATAATTTAATGGCAAAAACACCCACCATAGATTATGACATGCTTGTTCAAAATGCCTTAAAGATGGTTATCCGCCAAGTGCTTCAGGATGTTGCTTCCAATGGTATGCCTGAAGAAAATCACTTTTTAATCACCTTTGCCACACATCATCCCGGTGTGAAGTGTCCAGATTATATCAAAACAGAGCATCCAGAAGAAATCACCATTATCTTGCAACATGAATATGAAAACCTTCAGGTCTTTGATAACTACTTTAAAGTTACTTTAGGATTTGATGAGCAAGATGAAGATCTCACAATTCCTTTTGATGCCATCATTTGTTTCGTCGATCCTCATGTGAAATTTGGTTTGCACTTTGATGATCCCATTTCTCCCGTTCCTGCTTGGGAAGAAACACCATCAGGAGAAATGATTGATGGACTAAAAAATAACGTTATCAACCTAGAAGATTTTAGACGCAAAAAATGACACACGTTGTAACGAGTGCGTGCATCAACTGTAAATATGGGGATTGCGTCACCGTGTGCCCTGTTGCCTGTTTTTTCGAAGGTCCTAATATGCTCGTAATTGATCCAGATATTTGTATTGATTGTGGGGTGTGCGTTACAGAATGCCCTGTAAATGCTATTGAACCTGATAATACAGAAGAAGGGCAAAAATGGCTTAACCATAATCGTGAATATTCAAAAAAATGGCCTAATATTGAATTCAAAAAAGATCCCATGCCAGAAGCAGAAAAATACGCTAAGATAAAAGATAAATCCCATCTTTTTAACCCTGGAGAATAATGTCATTTGAATTAGAAGGCATAAAACCAGGGGCTCGCATTGCTGTCGCCATGTCTGGTGGCGTAGATTCTTCGGTGGCTGCAGCGCTTATGCATCAAGCCGGTTATCAAGTTGTGGGTATTACGTTGCAATTATATGACCATGGCGCCATGGTTCAAAAATCAAAAGCCTGTTGTGCAGGTCAAGATATTTACGATGCGCGCCATGTTGCTGAAAAGGTCGGATTCCACCATTATGTGCTTGATTACGAAAGTGTCTTCAAACAGGAAGTGATTGATGATTTTGCAGATAGTTATTTACGGGGAGAAACCCCAATTCCCTGTGTCCGCTGTAATCAGAAAGTAAAGTTTCGAGATCTTTTAAATATGTCCCGTAATTTAGATTGCGACGCGCTTGTAACAGGCCATTATGTACAAAACAAAAATGGTGAGTTACATCAAGCCATTGATCCAACACGTGATCAAAGTTATTTTTTATTTTCTGTTACTCAAAATGATTTAGATTATCTACGGTTCCCTTTGGGTGGAATCCAAAAAACGCAAACGCGTGCTTTAGCACAACAGTTCAACTTACCTGTTGCAGCAAAGCCAGATAGCCAAGATATTTGTTTCGTGCCCGATGGTAATTACGCAAAGACTGTTGCAAAACTTCGCCCTCATGCCCTTGCACCAGGGGAAATTGTGCATGTTAATGGCCATGTTTTAGGACAACATAATGGCATCATACATTATACAATTGGACAAAGGCGTGGGCTTGGTATTACTTCAGATCAACCACTCTATGTCATAGCTTTAGATCCTTTCAACAATAAAGTCATCGTTGGACCAAAAACAGCCTTGGCTGTAACGCATATCCCCGTTGTAGACGTAAATTGGCTAATAGATTTCTCTAATTATCCTAATGGTCTTGATTGTACTGTAAAGGTTCGCTCAACAGGTTCTTCCCTTCCTGCTCGCGCCCACATGATCGATCATGATCATGCTCTTGTAATACTTAACCAACCCGAATACGGGATATCTTCTGGACAAGCCTGCGTATTTTATGATGGGACGCGCGTTATTGGTGGTGGGTGGATTAAACGCTCGTAATATTCAGGTATTTTTGCCTACGCGCCTGAATTAAACTAGAAGCCGTTAATATCTGTAATTCATTTAAATGATTTAATAAAGCTTGTCCCACGACAGTAAATACTGATTTAGGATCGCGATGTGCTCCACCCAAAGGCTCCGGAATAATTGCATCAGCGATACCAAAACGCTTAACATCTTCTGCTGTAATTTTCATCGCTGATGCTGCTGTTTCAGCATGCTGCACATCCTTCCATAAGATAGAGGCACAAGCTGAAGGTGAAATAACTGTAAAAATAGAGTTTTCAAGCATTAAAAAACGATCCGCCGTACCAACAGCAATTGCGCCTCCAGAAAAACCTTCTCCTATTACAACAGCAATGACGGGAACACCAACTTGTAAGCATGTTTGAATTCCCTTCGCAATAGCTTCACCTTGCCCGCGCGCTTCAGCTTCTTCCCCGGCTCCCGCACCGGGTGTATCAATAAAAGACAAAATAGGCAATTCATACTGACCAGCTAACTTCATCAGCCTTTGTGCCTTACGGTAACCTTCTGGATTTGGCATCCCGAATTTATGGTGTAAGCGATCTTCTAAAGCCTTTCCTTTTTGCTGCCCCAAAACCATCACAGACCTTCCGTGTAACTTTGCCAAACCACCAATCAGAGCAGGCTCCTCTCCAAACAAACGATCTCCTGACAAAGGGATAAAATCAGTAAATAAAGCACTTAAATAATCTAAAAATTGTGGTCGGTCAGGATGTTTTGCCAATTGCACACGCTGCCAAGGTGTTAAATTGTCATAAATTTTCTGAAGTATCTTATCGCGGCGCTCTTTTAATAGAGAAGGTTTTTCTGGAGGCGCAATTGCTGTTGGTACGGCGGATCGTTTTTTAATGCTTGAAAACTCTATTTTTACAGTTATTTCACCTTCAGCTTGTGCCTCTATCTTATGGAAGGATGTGCAGCATG
>DAHXKW010000085.1 GCA_027366195.1 Alphaproteobacteria bacterium
AAAATAGAAACTCTAGAAATCAATCCAGAGATGGTAAATACATTAATAGGAAAAAGTGGAACAAATATTAAAGAATTAACAAGTCAATACAACGTAAAAATTGATGTGCGCAATTCTGGTTTTGTCACAATTACAGGAAAAGAATGGAAAAATATATATGAAGCCAAAAGAACTATTCGCCAAAATATAGATCCTATGAAAAAAGGACAAGAGATGGTTTGTGAAATTACGCATGTAATATCCAAGAAAATCCAGGTACGTTTTAACCGTCATATTAAGGGCTACATGAAATTTAAAAATAAAAATGACCTGGAACAATTTTTAAAGCTTTATCCCATCAATTCTAAAGTGCCATTAAAATATACCGGCATTGATAAATATGGAGACATTTCTGTCACCTCAATAAAAGGAGATTTGAATGCGCATTCAACAATTACAATTCCATGAAATATTAGACTCCAGAGGAGTCCCTACTGTTCAAGCAGTTATCGTGCTGGAAGAAGGGGCTATGGGCATCATGGAGGTGCCAAGCGGTAAATCCGTTGGTACGCATGAAGCACTTGAAAAACGTGACACAACCCTAAATCGTTATCAGGGTAAGGGACTACAACAATGCTTAGAATACGCTCAGGAAACATTACGAAAATCTTGTCTAAACAAAAGATTTAAAGATTTTAAAGCGCTTGATGCAGAGATGATTTTATGCGATGGAACGCCTCAAAAATCTCATCTGGGTGCCAATTTTATGTTGGGACTTAGCGGAGCTTTCGCCAAGGCATGTGCTAATCATTACAAGATACCTTTGTATCAGTACCTTTCAGAAGTTGCGCAAATACCCCTGCCCCTTTTTCTTCCCAAACCAATGGTGAATGTTATCAATGGTGGAGCCCATGCCGACAATAATTTGGCAATTCAGGAATTCATGTTAGTCCCTATAAAACAAAAACCCTTTTGCGAATATATGCGTATGTTATCCGAAGTTTTTCATACTCTAAAACAAACTCTACATCAAAAAGGTTTGTCTACTAATGTTGGAGATGAGGGCGGATTTGCACCATTTATTAACCAAACAAAAGAAGTTTTTCAGATTCTTACACAGGCTGTGGAAAAAGCAAATTACCAACTAGGTGAAGACCTCGGATTTGCTATCGACTGCGCAGCTAACCATTTTTATGCTAACTCTTATTACGTTCTAGATGGAGAAAAGCTGAATATATCTGAATATTCTGACATTCTGAATCATCTTTGTGAACAGTATCCCATAATGAGCATTGAAGATCCTATTATAGAAGACGACTTTGACAGCTGGACAAGTTTAACAAAAACTCTAGAAAATCAGATGATAGTCGGTGATGATGTGTTCGTCACTCAAGAACAAAGGCTAAGAAAAGGTATTGCCATGGGCGCCGCCAACTCTATTTTAATCAAACCCAATCAAGTCGGGACATTAATGGAAACACTCCAAACTATCGAAGTAGCAAAAAAGTATAATTACAAAACTATTGTTTCACACCGTTCAGGAGAAACAACGGACACATTTATTGCCGATTTTGCTTATGCCACAGCAGCACCCTATGTTAAATTTGGTTCAGTAAGTCGAGGAGAAAGAGTTTGTAAATACAACCGTTTACGCGCCATAGAAAATCACAACCTATGACTCCTCGTATCGCTTTATATCATCCAGAAATCCCACAAAATGTTGGCACGATTATACGTACTTGTGCTTGTTTCGATGTTCCTCTAGACATTATTTATCCTATTGGCTTTGTTTGGGACGAAAAACGTATCAAGCGATCTCACATGGATTACATTACACATACACAAATCCAGAAGCACGATAACCTCACTAATTTCATCACGACACATAAAAATAAACCCATGATTATACTGTCAAGCAATGCTGAAACTTCTCTCTTCGACTATCAATTGCCGGACAATCCGATCTTCGTATTCGGACGCGAAGGTGACGGAATAGAATCAAAAGATGAACAAATTTTCCTCGATCACCCTGAAAGTCGAATAATGAAAATCCCTATCCTGGGGCGCTCACTCAACCTTGCAGTATGCGTAGGTACCGTCTTAGGAATAATTGCCTACCAAAAATCTCGTATTTTCCACAGATCATTATAATTTTCCACAGATTTTTCCACAAACCAATATTAAATAAAAATTACAAATATATGCTGTTTTTAATAATATTAAAATATTTATTTTAATAAAAAATAAATAATTGCTATAATGAAAATGTGGATATGCTTATTCGGTAAAGAAATGCCCTTCGGATACAATTCTTGCTACAGTGTGGGTTGCGAACCCGGTTACAACATGGGTTGTGAACCCTGCTACAGATTAAATCCATTATTTTGGATTTTCACATTCTCGATTATTGGCTTCTTTGTTAGCCTATTTATATTTTTCTGGAACTATCCAGGTACATTAAGTCAGTTTGGCGTGCGAGGAAATCATGACTTCATCTTTACAACAAATCAAGATGGGAGCAATTTATCCCTTTACGATAACCACGTATTAATAAATACCTTAAGTGGCCTAACTAGTGACCAAAATAAAATGCTCGCCCAAGCAACATGCCAAGGCACTTCCTTGCTGTGGACACTACTAACTTTCGGAATTTTAACTGTGGTTACCTTCATGTGGTGGATAATAACTTATCCCAACCAATTCATCAGTAGCAGTCCCCTCTCTATACCACAACCACAAGAACCTATAGTACTAATTAACCCATCCTTAGCAACTGAAGAACCTGAGCTCTCTGAAAAGCTGGAAAACACTGAAAACCTTGAAAACTCTACAACATCAACAAAAAAAACAACTCCCACAAACACACAGGCTGCCATCAAAACAGCGGCGGGAAATATAGCGACAGTATAAATAAAAAATCAATCTGACCAAATCACGCAACTTCAAGGTGCGTATTTTGATGTGTCAAACATGGATCAAACCGGGGTCTGTGCTCTCCTCATCACCGAGGGATTGCTCGATCTCAGCAAAAACAAACAATAATAACCAACACATCATGAACAATTAATAATAGGGTACCCAGTATCACCATGCTAAACTGAGCAAAGTAAAGAAGGGGTTAAAACCATGCAAACATACAAACTGTCGTTTTTTCAACGCTATGGGATCATAATGGCCTTAGTAATTGGTACTATCCTAGGTTTATATGGACCTAACTGGACCCATATTGTTGCTGAAAACATAAGTACTGTCTTCATGCGTTTATTAAAATTTGTAAGCTTACCCATTATTAGCTTATCTCTCATGTCGACGATTTCAGGATTAGATAAAAGCCAGCGGGTTTGGAAGTTAAGTTTAAGAATATTGACTTATACTATTTTAACAACTTTCATATCGGCTTCGCTTGCCCTGTTTTTGTTTGAGATAATTAAACCTGTTGGAGAAATATCTTCTCTACCATCAGCTGTGCATCATGCTATGTGCGCTCATTCATACTGCGCGGAAGCAATCAAGGTCGTACCTGATAATTTTTTAAAGCCATTTATTGATTACAATGTTATCAGTGTATTCATCATATCAATATTAATTGGTTTGGCTATCTTAGCTTTACCAGATCAGCACAGAAAACCGATGAGCCAAACGTTGCACCGCTGCTTTCTTGTAATCATGCAAATAACAAAATGGATTGTTCAAGTGCTTCCCGTAGCTGTAACAGCTTTCGTCACTCTATTCATTAAAGAAATGGGGAATGGTTTAGTAATGGGCTCTCTTACAAAATATTTAGGTGTTGTGACGTCCGCCAATATCATTCATGCCTTTGTCTTATTACCCCTAATATTACTTGTTCATAAAATACCTGTCTTTAAAACATTGCAGGGAATGTTCCCTGTCCTATCTTTAGCATTTTTCAGCAAATCATCCGCTGCCTCTATGCCATCTGCAGTAGAAACAGCCGAATCAAAATTAGGGGTTGATCCTACCGTCAGCCGCTTTTGCTTCCCCATGTGCACAACAATTAATATGAATGCTTGTGCTGCTTTTATTTTAACTACCGTTTTGTTTGTCGCTCAAAGCAATGGAATACCCTTCACATTATTTAATAAAATCTTATGGATCTTCATTGCTACTATTGCTGCTATTGGCAACGCTGGCGTTCCTATGGGGTGCTTCTTCCTGACAAATGCCCTACTTTCAGCTTTTAACGTACCAATTGAATTAATGGGCATTATCTTGCCATTTTATGGACTACTCGACATGCTGGAAAGTGCTGTTAACATATGGTCTGATTCTTGTGTAACAGTTATCGTCGATAAATGGTGGAAACGTATAACAAGGCAGGGCTAAAAATCTGTTTTCATAATAAACTTCTTTCGAAACTGAACCATCTCTATGCTTACATTATTTTAACCTTTTTAGTTCATACTTATTTTTAGGTGGAATGTTAGATTGATGGAGTTCAATCCGTAGTTGATGTGAATCGATCTGTTCATGCCCATGAACAGATTTCGCTTTGTTTACTGTGAAAGTGCGCGCGCATTTTTATACTAAACGACTTGGCGATGGGGATGGAACCCCTTCGTGCAAGGTTAAGGTTTTGACAACAATTCAGTTTGCCAGAACCTAGCGGCGAAGCTATGTAGAGGAGGAGGAGGGACGGGAGCTTCCGGTGTGGCCGAACGGGCGGGCCCCAGATCAGCGGAGCGCTATACCCAAAATCAGCAAAAATAATATGTTTCTTTCATTTTCTAATCCGTTTCGAAAGAAGATTAACGTCTTTTCATTGATTATTTCTCAATCACTACTTTCCCCTTGTGAGAACCATTAGTTATGTTATACAGTCTAGCTATATAAAAGTCCCACCAATAACTTATATCCATTTTAATTGATCATTTTATCCAATTTCTGAAATCAGAAAAATGCCTATCTACGCATACTATTGCTGCTTATCAGCGCGATCTCAAAGATTTATCACGTTGCTACTCTACGATACCCCTAGATTTACTTACAGAAAATCAACTAAATGACTATCTTTCTAAAATCTTAAACTCTCTTAGTCCACGTAGTATCGCACGCCACGTATCTGCCATTCGTCAGTTTTATGAATTTCTTATACGTGAACGGGTTATTTCAGCTAATCCAGCGGAACTTCTAACCCCGCCAAAATGGAATAAAGACCTTCCTAAAATCCTAACAGAAGAAGAAATAGAAAAACTGTTTGATACAGCTTATCGGGATCAATCGATCAAGGGACTAAGGTTATGCGTTATGCTGGAAATTTTATACGCATCCGGTTTGCGCGTATCAGAACTCATTACTCTTAAAAAATCCTGTATCAATAATTATCAACAATACCCAGTACTTCTGATAAAAGGCAAAGGCGATAAAGAACGTCTTGTGCCACTACATGAAAAAGCGTATCAAAAAATTATGGAGTATCTCCCTCATGTTTCGCAGAAAACAGAATACCTTTTCGTAGCCCGAGGAAGTAAACCTATGACGCGTATGCGTGTTTTTCAACTTATTAAAGATCTAGCCGCTCGTAGTCATATAGATCCGGTAAAAATATCTCCTCACATCATCCGACATGCTTTTGCAACACATATGCTTAAAAACGGCGCTGATCTTGTCATGCTCAAAGAAATCTTAGGCCACGCACACCTTTCCACCTCCGAAATATATTTACATGTATTACCAGAAGATTTAAAAGAACTTTTGGAACAATATCATCCCCTATGTCAACATAGCTAGTGCCATTTAACGTAGTCACAGCAACAGATATTTCATTACCAAACTCATCATCCCCACTTTCATGAAGATAACGGCAAAATTGAAAATTACTTTTGATTTGTACTTTGACATAAACTTATCATTCATTTAACTTAAAATTAGCCCATCGTGTGGCGTGTGTACAAAATTTTAGAAAGGATGAAGTATGCTAGGTTTATTATATATCGCCATAAGTATGGCAAAGGTTGACGTTGGTCCTACGCATTTTAGTAAAGGTAATGGGGAGCAAACACTTTTTGTGACCCCAATTTTTTCAGGTAAACAATGGCAGGAAGCTGTAAGTTTAGTCAATAAAGGTGCTGATGTTGATGCTGATCTGAAAAAATCAAGAGAATATACTGACGCGCTTGGGGTTCATGTAAACAAAAGAACGAAACATAAAGTTGGAGACTTTTCAATTACAGGGTTTGTGAGACAACAGGCTTTGGTTGTTTTACGTCTTCTAGTTAGCGGTAAAAGCTATAAATGTGTACTCGGTAGGCAGGTTAAAAACCCTAAACATGTGCGAGAGGCAGATTTGAAGCATCTTTTCGATTGTTATACTGCAGTACAGAGCGGCAACCTAGATAAATCATTGCGGGCATGTAAAACCACATCTTCTAACGTCAAAACCGATTCTCCAGAGTTCCAAGAATTAGTCACACCTGTTTTGAGAGAAGCTCAACTTACAGATACGCAACGTCAAGATTTAACGCCAAATCCTGCTAAAGAAGTAGATGTAAGATCTGTATTCGCCTTTAATGAATCGTTTTGGAAGATGATAGGAGGACATAGTTCGTTTCGCTCTACTTACTTAAGACTTTTAGAGGAAAGACATAAAGATGAAGCTAGGTATGGCTACTTTACAGGATCAGAAGAGGAAAAAACAAAACAGTTAGCGGCACACAATGATCGAGCTAAGCAGCTTTTAGGCAAAGTTATAGAAATTTACGTTGCATCCTTTGCTGATTTCTTGAAGTCTGGAAAAGGTCAAGAATCCCTTGACAAAGCATATAAAGGTATTATCACTGCGTATGGAGAAGCCCATGATGGTACTATGGGAGGTGTCCATAAAGATTCTAAACTTCCTAAGAAACTTAACTATGCTGGATCCAAAAACGAAGAACCTGTAGCGGATAAGCCAGTTTTCTTGGAATTAGTTTAGTTCGTTAAGTATCCAATAAGCCCGTAGGGTATTCATCATCAAATTAATCACTGTCATGGGCCCGACACCGCCGGGAACGGGGGAAATGGCTTTTACATGATCTTTGACATTCTCAAAATCCACATCACCTGTGATGGTACCGTCAACCGATGTTATCCCAACATCGATAACGATGGCGTTTGTATTAAAATAGCTACGATCTAGGAATAATGGCTTCCCTATGGCGGATACCACAATATCAGCTTTTTGGCAGATTTCTTTAATATCCTGACTTCTGGAATGGAGTATCGTAACGCTGGCATTGTGATGGCACAAAAGCATAGCCATTGTTTTCCCCACCAAAATCGACCGACCTAGGACAACAGCTTTTACGCCTGTAATATCAGGCATGACACTCTGGATCATTTGAAGACAACCCTGTGGCGTACAGGGAACCAGCCCCGGCTGTCCAGACATAAGTAGACCAAGGTTGTAGGGGTGTAGCCCATCAACATCTTTTTTAGGATCGATGGCAACTAAAAACTCATGCGCATGTAATCCTTTAGGTAAAGGCAACTGCAGTAAAATGCCATGGACGGAGGGTGATTCATTTAATCCCTTAATGGTTTGCAATAATTCATATCTAGTTGTTTTTTCATCTAAGCGAATTACATGTGAGGTAATCCCAACTTTTTCACACATTTTTCTTTTGTTTTCTACATACAACAAACTGGCTGGATTCTGACCTACGATAATCATGGCCAAGCTCGGTTTGGTTTTTAGGTGTGAGATTTGTTCAGATAACTCTAAACTATATTTTTCAGATAATTCCTTACCGGAGATTAGAGAGGCCAAAGTACAAAGGGAAATAGGCTGATATTTTGATGATAACACCCCTGATGAAATAAAGGACTAGGTAAAGTGCTACGATAGACAGATCAACCTTAAAAGGGAGAGCCTTTCTGATGGGTGCTAAAGCCGGGTCATACAAAGCAAATAGGGCTGTTTCAATTTTAAAGACAATGGGTTGTTGTTTTTTTAAAACGTCTAAAGCACGTAGTAAATAAAGGATACCATAAGCAAATAAACCCATGATATAACAGTCTAAAGCAATATAAATTACGTGCAAAAGTGGGGCGAGTATGATGTCCATGTTAACATTGATTCGATGAACGCTATTTTATGTTACACATTTCTTGTAAGATGATCTAGCGGTATTATATGCCACAGGATTGTCATTCCCGCACACGCGGGAATCCATCGATTTCCCATAGCTTCATGGATCCTTGCTTTCGCGAGGATGACAATAGTGCGATGTAGGAATTTATTATGAGACTTAAAGCAAAGGCCAAACATACTGCACACCGAAGAAGACTGATCCCGTTTTTAAAACGACTGGCATTATGGAATGGTTTGGCCATGTCTTTAGTGGCAGGGGCATTAATTGTTCGAAGTGGCACCATTGGAACATTAACACGGCGTAGTATACATATGATTGTTGCGGGTTCAGCTTATTTGGGTTGGACAGGACAACGTTTGTTGATTGAAGGGCGCCAAACCTTATC
>DAHXKW010000051.1 GCA_027366195.1 Alphaproteobacteria bacterium
CTCAGAAAAGGCTGTCAAGGAAAAAGGGCTGCTAAAACTGGAAGGGAAAGAATATCGCGTGCGGGATGGTGATATCATCTACTTTAGATTTAATGTGTGATTTGTTGTTTAACGATTGCCTTGTATGAAAACAATCATTAACTAATCTTTGAATGGAGAAAAATCATTATGTCAGCTTTCTATGAATGTGTTTTGCTTTTAAAGTCACAATTGACCGATGAAGAGTCCGCAGCGACTGTTTCCCGCTTTACGAATCTCATTGAGTCCAAGTCCGGTACTGTGCATCATATTCAGAAAATGGGCCGTAAAAGGATGGCATATGAATTGAATAAGGAAAAGCGAGCAGAGTACGTCGTCCTGTATCTGGAGTTGCAGAATCCTTCAGATATCGCAGAACTTGACCGACAGGCTCGTATCGATGAACGTGTTGTGAAGAGTATGATTGTTCGAAAAGAGAAACTGAACTTTCCAAAATCGGACTCATCCCAAGAGGAGAGTCTCTCTGATCAAGATGATTCTGCCATCCTTGAAGGAGATGCTCATTGAGCAATTTCAACAAAGTGATCTTGTTGGGAAATCTGACAAGAGATCCTGAAGTCAGATTTACGAGGGAAGGTGCGCCAGTTGCAAGTTTTACCCTTGCTATTAATAGCAATCGGTCTCGCCAGGAAGGTGACTCCAAGGATGATGTTTCATACATAGATCTGGTTGCTTTTGGAAAACAGGCTGATCTTGTAAAGAACTACTTGGAGAAGGGTGCACCTTTGTTAGTGGAAGGCCGCCTGCAACAGAGAAGGTGGGAGCAGGAAGGTCAAAAAAGAAGTAAGGTTGAGGTAGTTGTTCAATCGATAACCTTTATGGGTGGATCAAAAAAATCAAACCAATCAGGATCTGCTTCCTTCCCTCAAGATGAAGATCAAGGTTTTGGTGGGTATTCCTCTAATGAAAGTGATGTTCCTTTTTGATATTCGGGGACAGAGCTGACGTAGTATTCATCGTTTTAATTTTGCCAACATTTTAAGGAGATCTATTATGGCAATGCCAGCACGTTCCTATACAAGAAAAAAAGTATGCCGATTTTGCACCGAAAAGTTGGGAATTGATTACAAGGATGTCAATAACATCAAGAGCTTCCTGACCGAAAGAGGGAAGATCATACCGCGTCGTCTTTCTGGTACATGTGCTTTACATCAGCGCCATCTTGCTGCTGCAATAAAGCAAGGAAGAAATGTCGCATTTTTTGCTTTTTCTGAGGAAAAATAAGCCTGAATACGAAATTTCCATTAGGAGCCCTGCTCCTGGCCGTCTCAACTTCATCTGCGTTGTTTTTGGGGGTCACCAATTACCCCCGAGTAGGGCTCTTTCTTGCCCTATTCTCGGGAGTTCCTCTTGCACTTGCTCAGATATCTCATCACCGTCAGCAGTTAGGGCTGGGAGCGATGGTTTTGTCGGGTGCTCTTGTTGAAGTTCTAGCGCATAGTCCTCTGTGGCTAATTTTTTATTTGGCTTGGGCGGGAATGTCGGGCGTATTGACGGGGGAGCTGATCCGGCGGCATTACCCGATCTCAAAGATCGTGGCAATGGTATCACTTCAGATTGCAGGATTTTCCTCTTTTATTATTTCTTTGGCTTATTTCAAAACTGCAGGGCATATCGTTCAAGTCCTTCAAAAAAGCTTTTCTGATTCCTTCCATCTGTTTTTGGCCAATTATCTGAAAAACTCTCCGACACCTATTTCTCCCTCGGACTTGATTTTAATTAAACAGATGGAGCCTCAGTTATTTCAATCTTTCTTGGCAATTCTGCCTGGATTCCTTTTGTCAGGGATTGTTTTGACTGCATTTACTCAGGTATCTGTAGTTGATGAGTTTCTTTTGAAAAAGTCCCAGTTAACGAGTCGTAAAGGGATTTCGAAATGGTATTTGCCGGATCAGATGGTATTTGTGTTTATAATTGCGCTTGCTCTTTTGGCCATACCACATGATTTTTCCCGAACCTTGGGTATAAATATTTTGCTTGTCATTGGGACCATCTATATTGCACAAGGTGCCGGTGTTATTACTAGCTATACCAAATCCCGTTCATTCGGCCTTTGGTTTTGGATTGTAACGAGTGCTTTTATTCTCATTCAGCCGTTAATTCTTCTGATGCTATCAGTTGTTGGGATTCTAGATGTATGGTTAGATTTCCGTAAAATACGCCCTCCGAAAGAATCTACTAGCGAGACTGACTAATGAAGCTAAGATTCACTAAGAGCCTCATTGCCCTGACGGTGGCCTTCGTGTTTGGAGGGTGCAGTTCTTTTTTTGATACACATGCCCATTGGGGTTATCGGAGTAATTCATCAAGGATAGGGGGCTCTTCCGATCAGACATTCCCCCAGGTTGGGGTAGCGTCTTGGTATGGACCTACTTTTTATGGAAAGCCAACGGCGAGCGGAGATATCTTTAGGAAGAATGAGTTAACAGCTGCCCATAGAACATTACCGCTCGGCACAAGAGTTCGAGTACAAAATCTTAACAACAATAAACAGGTCGATGTTCTCATTAACGATAGAGGGCCTTTTGTCGAAGGAAGAATTATTGATCTCTCTTGGCTAGCTGCCAAAAAAATTGATATGCTGGGAAAAGGTACCGCTCCTGTTCGAATAACCCCATTGAATGGGGCAGCTTTCGCGCAAGAAATTCAACAAGCTAGTTATGCGATACAAGTCGGCACTTTTACACACAAAAAAGATGCGATAACATTCATGAACCATCTTAAGGCGTATTCACATAGAAGAGTTGTGACAAGCTATTACAGGGGCGGGCAGGTATATCGTATTAGGGTTGGTCTTTATCCAACACTTAATCTTGCGCATGCTGCAGCAAGTAAGCTAAGGAAAAGTCTCGGAGAGGCTTTTGTCGTTAAACTTTAAACATTTAAAAGGATGAAAAACATGAGTGTTACTGAAAAGATTGAAGCAATAATCACAACATGTACTGAGAAGTCTGAAAAGCTTAAAAGCTTGAGAAAAGAAATCCTCCCAACCATTTCTCCTGAAGAAGTTCCCGGCAACTCCCGTTTGAAAAGGATTAAGAAAAAGCTTCGACGGAACTATCAGAAAAAAGCCCAAGCCAAGTCAGTTTTGGCCACGCTAAACGGTGAGGTTAAAAAAGGGAAAAAGGAGTGAATTCACGCTGGGAATATCGGGTTGTTGGGGTCAGTCGGGAACAGGTCGAAAACCAACTGAACTTTGTCGGCAATGATGGGTGGGAACTGGTTCAAGTCATTGTTATGAATAACCCCGATATTCCATACCAATGTATTTTTAAGAGACCCGAGCCAATTTAGTTTTTTCGCTTATTTTTCTAGTTTCCTGAGTTGTTTTCCTTGGTTCTGATAGATCGTATGGACGACTGGGCGTTAAGCAGCGTGTTTATCGCATCAGCGTTCATTGATTTTATTTCTGATTCTGCTTTTTCAAGATTGTTTTTAACTGAGTTTAAATCTTCCATATCTTTGTTTATTTTTTTTATTGAGTTTATGTCACCTAACGCAGACACAACTGCTTCATTAGCTTTCCCAAAATTTTTGTCAAGAAGATCCCTGGACGCAATTTCTATTGAGTTTTCTGTTAAGTGCAAGAGCAATGAGACTCTTATTTTTTTTACGGATTCCAAGGCTTTTTCTTTCCCATTGGAAACCCCTTTTGAAGTAATTCCAATATTTTCTCCCAGTTGAGTAAACTGGTTGTCTTTTCCTTTTTTTTCAGCCAGAAGGTATCCTAGTCCAATAACAATAAAAATTAGAACGACAATCAAAAACCTCATTTTATCTCCAATATGATCTGAGTGGATGAATTTTTTTATACTAAGTTGACATGAGTTGGTTGAGACTTCTTCAAAGGAAAAAGATGGAATGGGTTAAGTACTGGATCTGACTCGTAAGACAAGATACACTCAATTTCTGTCCTTTTCTAATCGTAAGAATCGACTTGATTCTTTTCATTTCTTGTTGTGATTTTGTAATGAAACTTGAGTTGATAAATTGTTTAAACAATACTTTGAGTGAGGCTTTAGTGGATTCAAAAAATATTATAGAGAAGACTGTAAATATTGTCAGTCTCGGGTGTCCAAAAAACTTGGTTGATACTGAAAATATGATAAATGATCTTGAGTCGAGAGGCTACAAGATTATTCCTGATGCTGAAAAAGCTGAAATTATTTTAGTCAATACTTGTAGTTTTGTAACCGATGCTAGGAAGGAATCAATAGATACTCTTTTAGATTTATCTAGATATAAGGAAGAAGGGAACGCTAAGCTATTGGTTGGTACTGGGTGCTTGATTTCTCGCTATAAAGATACATTGCCGAACCTTCTTCCAGAGGTTGATGTAATGTTATCAACATTCGAGGAATCACGTTTGGGAGAGCTTCTTGACGGGTTATCTCAACCCAACGTCAAAAAAAATAATACTACCGAGTTGATTATTCCCCAATCTATTCCTTTTAGGGAAAAGCGTCTCACTCCTAGACATAGGGCTTATGTAAAAATTTCTGAAGGATGTGATCACACTTGTACCTTTTGTTCTATTCCATTATCCAGAGGCCCTCAAATTAGTAGGAAGCCAGAGGATATTTTAAGTGAGATTACTCGCTTGGGAAACGAGGGTGTTGAAGAGATCACCCTGATTGCGCAAGATTTGACCCGATATGGTTCAGACCTTGGGTTGAAGGATGGCCTTGCTGACTTATTGTTAATGATCGATAGGTTAAATAAGGTTTCTTGGGTGAGACTTTTATATGCTTATCCAACACTTGTAACGGATCGCCTCCTAGATGTCATTAGGGATTCTCCTTCTATTGTTAAATATCTTGATATACCTTTACAACATGTCAATGGAGAGGTTCTCAGGAGGATGGAACGTCCTGGAAATATAGACTCTAGCAGGCGACTTGTATCACGTATTCGGGAAAAAGTACCAGGTATTTCTTTAAGGACAACTTTTATTGTTGGGTTCCCGGGTGAAACTGATGAGGAGTTCCAAGAGTTGATGTCTTTCGTTAAATGGGCCAACTTTGACCATTTGGGTGTTTTTTCTTTTTCTAGGGAGGAAGGTACCCCATCTTATAACATGGACGGACAAATTCCTGCCAGAATAAAAAACCAGCGCAGGAATCAGGTGATGGCTCTCCAAAAGAAAATATCATTTGAAAAAAATAAGAGTTATGTGGGGAAAGTTGTTCCTGTTTTAATCGAAGGGCCTTCTGAGCAGTCCCCTCTGGTCCTTTCGGGGCGAATTGCGACAATGGCGCCTGATTTGATTGATGGGGAAGTGCTTGTTTTGAGTGGTTCTGCTTCAGTTGGTGAAATTGTTGAATGTTGTATTACGAAAGCTCATCCTTACGACTTGGAAGCTTGGGAGATTTCCGTTCCTCCGATTGTTTAGCGTTTGTATTGAGTTCGCTAAGTTATAAATTAACGCAATTTCCCGGATATATCAGGTGTTCAGATTTTGAGTTTGATTGCGTTTATTGTTCTAATTATGGTTGGAAAGCTTATGCGTAGTATAAGTCCGATCTGAGCTAGACCGCCAGAGATTGTTAACAGATCGTTTTGGTAGAGAAGGCCAAAAAGCATAGTTGCAGCCCCTATAACTCCCAAATAAAGTTGTAGATTTGATTCTGGATTCCATGCAAGGATGCTTAAGAGCAAAGAATACCCCAAAAGAGTTAACCCAATAATTCCTCCATTAAAGTGGATATGGGAACTGAAGTAAAACATCGGAAATATTGTAATTGAAAGAGCAGCGCCCAATATTTTTTTGTTTGCTAGAAAGATTCCCCAAGCTGATAATATAGCGACGAAGAAAATTAGGCTTTTCTTTGGTGTAGGCAATTGATAAAGATATAAAGATATTAATATTCCAACTGCAATGCATAATTTACTCATAGTGTATTTTTTATTTGTATTAAGAATAAGATCTTTTTTGAGATGAAACAGAAAGATCATCGGTGTTAATGCAAGTAATAGCCCTGCTGTTGCATGGGTTGCGATTGCTGAAAAAGGGATGGGATCCACTGATGATCGGTTAAGATTCGCTCCAAGTTTAATCCCTAATAAGCATGTTTCAATTAAAGCGACTGATGGCCAGAAGAAAATTGAAAATGGATCTCTTAAGTATTCGCGCAATGCCAGAATAACTCCAATTGTAATAAATCCACCCCCATCTGAAATCATATCTGTTCTTGGCGCTAGGATAAAACCAAGCAATACTACCAATATTCCTAAAAGAATAAATGTCCAAGTAATTTTTTTGAATGCTCCTTGAGGAGAAAAGTATTTTAAGAGTAAAAGAAGAACAACGCCCAAGAGCAATTCATGTAATAACATCAAGAGAGGGTAATGCATAATGGGGAGTTCAAGCTTGGGTTTCAACATTAAGCTACCAATGATACTTGAGAGCCAATAAATTAATGAAATCATTTCAACCATAACGTTTTGACCTCTCATTCCTGATCTGGAAGCTCCATTTCTTTAGTCGTGTCAAGATTGGAAGAAATTTAAATTCTATTGAAGGACTGATCTAGCTGCAAACCTATTAGATATCAAAAAAAATTATCTATAAGTAGAACCGTTCATTTCCCTATACTTAAAGTAAAATTCTAATTTATCCTTTGCATAGTGTTAAAATTTTAGTAGACTAGTCACTGCTTCTATTGCGAGAGTGGCGAAATGGCAGACGCACCAGACTTAGGATCTGGCGGGTAACCCCCGTGCGGGTTCAAGTCCCGCCTCTCGCACCACGATTGATCTTTAAAGCAACGATTCACAACCGAATGGTATCGCCTAATCATCACATTATAAACTCAATTTAGCATCTAACTAGCTTTATTATTTTTAAACGTTTTTTAGTAAATGAGATGAAAGTTAGATTAGCTTTTATGAGTATTGATAAGATGGTCAGAAGAAATACTTGCCCAGGTAGTAGTGATCCTTACTCTTTCCTTTCAAGGCGTAAGGAGGGTATTGAATGAGTAAATAAAATGTTAATATGCCAAAAAATAAAGTTGTGTACTTATCAGCCCTCAGTTTTTATCCTCTGCTATCTTATAACGTATTTAAGATGTCTTAAGCCTTACTACTTTCATTCCAATAGGAAGGACTTTAGCCGCAATAATCCGTAACCTTAAATTGAAGCTTGTTTTAAAGTTTTCTGAGTTCTAGGGGGAGTTCCCGATACAATGCTTTTGTGTTTTAATCTTTGGGAAGAGTATTGAATGAATCTTCAAAAAGCTAAAAGTTGTGGGAGGATTATTGCGGCTAAAGTCCTTCCTATTGGAATGAAAGTAGTAAGGCTTAAGACATCTTAAATACGTTATAAGATAGCAGAGGATAAA
>DAHXKW010000054.1 GCA_027366195.1 Alphaproteobacteria bacterium
ATCGACAAGGCAGTATACGAGGATGATAAAATCTTCTAGAGGCATCGGGTTTTGTTTGTGTTTTCTTCAAATTCATCTAAACAAAATTTTGATGTTCTCTCAAATGTTTTCTGCCTTTAAAAAAAACTTGCACACTGCGTATTATATTGTTAAATACACTTTTGTATAGTTTGAAAAACGAGATTAGATTAGAAGAAAATGGTTTTGGAATTGAAAGGTTTTTTATACTTTGACAGTTTATTCAGATTTTGCAGGTTCGAAGTTTTCTTTTTCCATAGAATCTAAGATTTTTTCCACAGTAGATTCATCAGATTTATTATCTAAATTTTGATCATCAGTTTCTGCGCCCACTGTTGCTTCAATAGGGGCGACTTCGACTTTTTTAAGCAAATCTGTTAGTGTTCCATCTTTCTCCATATTTTGAAGTTCTGTATTGATTTGTATGACAAGCTTATCGTGTTTTTGGTTAAAGGCAAACGCAACAGGGAATCCGCCGCCCGTAGATAAGCCTGTTTGATCTGTAAATTGGCTGGAAATTCTTAGATTGGGTGTGTCTTTTAAGAAATTTTCTGCATGCAGTTTGTCCGTTATATATACGCCACCTTTTTTGGTTTGGAATGAATTCATAACCTCATTGAACAATGGAAAGTTGGCAATATTTAGTTTTTTATCCTTATATTTTTCTCTTAATTGTTCTCCAACAAAATCAACGAAATCAGGGTCGCTTACAACGAACATGTCATATTCTGTGTCATCATCTGTTGGAATGGCAGTATTTTCTATTGAAACGATAGATACTAACGGTGATTTGTAGAATGGGGTAGTGAATAAAACTTTATCTTTCCGATTGTTTGTTATTGTTATTCCGCCAATAGCACCATCAACTCGACCAGAAGCTACAGCATCTATCAAACCTTCAAACTTCATTTCTTCAAACACAACTTCAAAATTAAGACGTTTTGCTAATTCCATCATAATATCGACTTCCAATCCCTTTTTATTAGCATTTGGATTAGTTTCTTTAGGATCTTTAAATACAAATGGAGGGTAGTTAAAATCAGAAGCAATGTGCAAAACAGTTTTTGTGGTTTCGGATTTCTTCTCTTGTGCAACTTTGTTGTCTTTGTCTGGCCAGCATGCAGCTGTTAGTCCGCAGACTAAAAGTATCCCAATCGTTTTCCATGTTGTAGATAACATGATGAGGCTCGCATTTTAAAGCAATTTCTTTCATGATATAGGTTTAGAAGTAAAGAAAACATTAAAATTTTGACAACCTCCCGATATATTGCTACAGCTAAAGATGAGGATACATAATTTGAAAGAACGATGAACGCACAAGCGGAAATGGTTTCTAAGGTGGCTGATCGGTCATCTGAAAAGCCACAAGAAACTTTTTTAAAAGAGATGATGCAAAAGGGGGAATACCTCACTGTTTTCTTAATCAACGGTGTAAAACTTAAAGGTATATTGGCTGGATATGATGATCATTGTATTATTCTTAGCCGAGAAGAAAGTGTGCAACTTGTTTACAAGCATGCTATTTCTACCATGATGCTTTTTGTTGAACGTATTTAATATCTTCCTTTTATGGTCATATACAGTGCAATTAAATGGCACTAGTGATCTTGTTTCTAAAGAGTTTTTTAAGCAATCCATATTTAAAAACAAACAAAACAAAAATAAGAAACTAAAAAAGACTGAAGCATTTGCTGATCTAAGTCAAACAGATCTCTCTTTTGCATTAGAGCAAGATGTTTCATTTTTAAAAAATGTACTAAATGCTTATGGATATTTTGATCATAAAGTTGATTACCATATTCGTGGTAAAAAGCTTGTTATTGATGTTACAGCGGGAATTGCTTTCAAGGTGAGAGGTATAAAATTTTTTGGTTGTGCAGATCAAGATATTTGCGAACAATGGTTCCCGTATTTGAAGCTAAAAGTTGGCCAGCCATTTCGTTATTGGCAGCTTTTGGAAACACAAGAGCAACTACTGAATTTTCTTCAAAATAATGGATATCCAGCACCTTCTTATGAGAAACCTCATGTTTTGGTAGACTACAAAAAAAAAGAAGTAGAAGTAGAGATTCGTATACATCCCGGATTAGTTATGCACTTTGGGGAGCTTTTTGTTTCTGGTCTAGAAAAAGTCAGATTAAATTATATTAAGTATAAAATTCCTTGGAAAAAGGGAGAAATTTTTAATAAAAATTTGCTCGAAAAATTTCGTGCTGAATTATATGAATCAGGATTATTTTCATCTGTAAGCTTTAAAAAATGCCAACACGAGGAGACAGGCACTGTTGATATAGAGGCTAGATTGAGAGAATCTCTTCCTCGTTATATTGGATTGGCTGGGCAGTTTAGAACTGGAGAAGGACCTGGTGGACAAATTGAATGGCGTCATCTTAATTTGACTGGACGAGGAGATGAATTACAATTAGCAGCTAGAGCATTTAAATATTTTCAGCGCTTAGAAACTGATTATGTTCTGCCACATTTTATTCTTAAGAATCAGAAGACCCACTTGTCAGGTAGTTGGGAAAAGTCTAATCGTAATGCTTACAAGTCTAATTTGACCACACTTTATCCTTATGTAGCGACAAAATTAAACAAACGATTTACCTTATATACGGGTATACAATATCAGTTTGGTACAGCTAAAAAAATGGAAGCTGCTTTTGACAAACAGACGAAGAAATTGATTATGGACGCAAAATCTTTTGAAGTTAGTCTTGTTTCTTTGCCTGTTTCTCTTGAGTTCGATGGTACGGATAATAAGTTTGCCCCTACGCATGGCCTTTATGTTTATGGTGAGGTTTCGCCATTTTTTGGTAGGGAAAAGCAAAATTTTACAAAATTTAAAGTGGCAACTTCCTATCTTCTTCCTTTCGCAAAAAAAGATGAGATCCCCCCTATGGCCTGGTTTAATAAAATGTCACTTGGGCAGTTGATTGGTAAAAATCTGGCGCAGATAGTACCTCATCAAAGATTTTATCTTGGAGGACCTGATACGATGCGTGCGTATGGGTTAAATTTGGTAGGTGACTTAGATGATGATAAGCATCCCAAAGGTGGTAAATCATATGGTTACTACACAACAGAAGCTAGATTGCGGGTGCATCCTAAAGCAACTTTAAATCTATTTTATGAAGTTGGCGTTGTAAATCAATCTGGTTTGTCTGAGTTGTTAAAATCCAAAAATAAATTTTTCCATGGGGTGGGAATTACTGTTTGTTATTATTCGCCTGTTTTGCCTATCCAGATTGGCTGTGCATTTCCTTCGTCACGTCGGCGAAATTATGAAGGTAAATACATTGATGATGCTTTCCAGTTCTATGTGGGGATTGGTCAGATTCATTAAACTTCTTTCGAAACGGATTAGAAAATGAAAGAAACATATTATTTTGGCTGATTTTGGGTATAGCGCTCCGCTGATCTGGGGCCCGCCCGTTCGGCCACACCGGAAGCTCCCGTCCCGCCTCCACCACTACATAGCTTCGCCGTTAAGCTTTGAATAACTGAATCGCTATCAAAACCTTAACCTTGCACAACGGGATTCCACCCCATCGCCAAGTCGTTTATTATAAAAATGCGCGCGCATCTTCACAGTAAACAAAGCGAAATCTGTTCATGGGCATGAACAGATCGATTCACATCA
>DAHXKW010000106.1 GCA_027366195.1 Alphaproteobacteria bacterium
ATTACCCAAGGACCTGCTATTGAAAAATTAAAATCAAGCCTAACCTCACTCGTTGACCATATCAGTGTTTTGTTTGTTCCTGGAGGATCTGATTCACACGAAGCAAAATTAAAAAAGACAGTTAAAGAATTAGAAGAAAGAATTAGGCAACTGGAAAGCTCAAAACAACAGCTAGTAAAAGAGAAAGATGGTACACAAAAAAATGCAGACGAAGCTTCAGCAAACGCTGCAACTTATTTCCAACATCTGCAGGAGACAAATAAAATTCTGGGAGAACTTACCAGAGTACTAGAAGAAACCCTACAACCAAATCCAGCTCCTGTAAAACCTTATAGGGATTACCAGGAAGGATTAGAGCAATTTTTGGTCCAAAAAAACGGGAAAGAATCAACACCTAAACCTAAGCAAAACTAGATTCTTACACACTCAAAATTTCAGATCTTGGGAATATTCCTTTTAAGTTGATTTTGTTTATTTTTTATTAAAATATAATATAAAATAAAATTATAAGGCATCCCCAAACAAAAAGGCATGCTTATTAGTTTATTCTGGTCCTTATCTATGGCAGGACATCAACCCCGTAGACATCCAGGTTCTTTCAATCCTGTTAGAACTGCCGGGCATCATGGTCGAAATCATGCAAGATCAACCCATGCTTCACCATCAGTTACAGAAGAAGTATATACAGCATTATCTTCCGCATTAAGAAGTACACAGCTTGGACAAATACCAGAAATAGCAGATTTGCAAAAAATACAAGTACGCATGAAAGCCATTTTAGAAACAAAAACAAGACTAATAGAAACAATTATAGAAACGTTTGAAAAATTGCTAGACACTTTACACAAAGCATTACCAAAAAACGAAAGTCATGTACTAAAACCTTTTGAAAAATTTTTGACAGATGCAACACATGTAAATGGCAAGACATAAAACAAGAAAAATTAAGAAAGGACTTTGGCGACCCATAAAACTACAATGCTGTCCATCCTTTGCCAATCCTTATTAAATGCCCACTCTTTTTCTATTTCCATTGATTGCACAGGAAAAAAATTCCATCTATCCTGCCATCGTAAAACAGTTAAGCCAAAGTACTTTATTAAAGTACTCAATATCCCCGAAAAAGATTTAAATCACTTTGGTGACCATGAATTGTGGGATCATGAACATCAAAGACAATATGCAAAAGACATCGCAAAAGTACAGATAGAAGAATTTGAGGGGTATTTTGAAGGGGATATGCCTTTTGGTTATTTCATGAAAATCTTAAACACAGTTAATGACTTAGCGCATGATATTGAACACAGAAATTTGAAAACACAATCTTCCGTATTTAAACGCAAAGCATTTGAAACTGAGGATCAAGAACCTGCATCAGTTCTAGAGGGACGTACCGTTCGTTCAATAATCGTCGATAAAAGTATATTCGAAAGTAACAACATTTTAAAAATGATTGTCGGCTTCCCTGTCACAATGAATCCAGAAGGACTGCACAATTTTATAACAACGAATGATGTAAGTCAGATCACACTAGATCAAGATTATCTAGTTCGCGCAGGCGTTTTGTCTTCAAAAACGGGAAAACCGATTGAAATTATTATGCTAGGCAATAATCGCACCACAGCGCAAGATATACAACAAAAAATTGATCAAATTCTAGGAGATGGTGAAAAATACAAAAAAGCCGTTCAAGCCGAGCTGCCAAACCAAAAATACACCGGCATGATGGGCGGTATCACCATCGCTGCTGGATATCACTATCCAATTAAGAAATTCACAGTTAACGCACGTACAGGCCTGGATTGTACATTTGGAAAATTTAAACAAACCTATATCCCAGAAGAAAAAGAACAAGAAATGCTAAAAATGGATATAGGTTATTTCTTTGGCCTTGGCTTAGACTATCCCTTAAATGACAAAGCCACCATTGGTTTTGAACTGGGATTAGAACAAAAACGCATCAAACAAGAAAAAGATTCTATCTGGATAACTGCCCCTTATATTCAAATTGTTTGCAATAACAAAATTACCGAAAAATATAGCCTAGGCGTTTTTACGGGATATACTTTTACACGCAAATTTACCATAAAAAATCATTATCCCTTGCAACATGAAGATGCTGAGTGCAAATTTAGTGGCATGTTTGGCGGCATAAGACTCAGCAGATATTTGTAAGATCTTGAACCTGCGCAGAAAATTGAGATATCGTAACCAATAAGCATAAAAATAATCATTCAGTATATGTGCGGAATTATTGGGTATAGTACTAAATCAGCACAAGATCCTATCGCTGTTATCACAAAACATTTGGCCTATTTAGAATACCGGGGTTATGACTCAACTGGAATGGCTTTTGTCGACACTCAAGAACAACTTCAAGTGTTCAAAAAAACAGGAAATATCTCTATTCTGAAAAATGCTACGAAAAATATTCACACTTCAGCACATTATGGTATTGGGCACACAAGGTGGGCAACGCATGGCAAACCTGACGACATCAATGCACATCCCCATTTAGGAGATGAAGCCGCAATTATTCACAATGGGGTCATCGAAAATCATGAAACACTTAAACAAAGTTTGATGCAAGATGGTTTTACCTTCCAGTCTGAAACAGACTCAGAAATTATCACACATTATATTACACGTGGGATACGCCAAGGACTGTCTAGAGAACAAGTATTTAAAAATTTCCACAAAGATCTCAAAGGAATTTTTTCAATCGTCGCTTTATTTCATGATGGCGAAATTATAGCTACACGCTTTAAAACACCCCTTGTTTTCTGCATAGCACAAGATGGCTTATGGCTTGCTTCAGATGCTTTGGCAATTGCACAACACGCCGCCAATGGAACCGTTTGTTTTTTGAAAGATGGGGACATCATCCGATTCGCTAAAGATCATACCTACCATATGGTTAATGGCCATACTCCAGAATTCACAGCTATTGAAAAACGACATCAAATCCCTACAAAGGGAAACTTTGCTCACTTTATGTTGAAAGAAATTTATGAACAAAAAGAGATTGTGGAAAATTTAAAAAACTTTCTAAAACATTATGATTTTTCTGTAGCTCGTCCTTCAAAACTTCTGATTCTTGGGTGCGGCACATCTTATTACGCAGGGCTTATCGCTTCCTATTGGCTTCAAGAACATGCCAATATCGAAACTGATGTTCAGATTGCCTCTGAATTCCGATATCAGAATTTTATCCGCAATTATGATATGTGTATTTGCATCTCACAATCTGGAGAAACAATAGACGTCGTCGCCGCTTTAGAAAGAATTAAACAAAAAAATATTAAGACAATTGGGATTTTGAATGTTTTAGAAAGTTCCTTGGGACAAATGGTGGATATTATTCTTCCTATTTGTGTAGGACCAGAAATTGGTGTCGCCTCCACCAAAGCATTGGTTGGACAATTAATTTGCCTACTATTTTTAACTTTGCAATGGACAAATGAACAACATCGCTTCTTTTCATCACTGGATGAATTATCAGATCTGATAGCGGCGACCCTTGAAGATACAACGTCTGTTGAGTCATGGGCAGAAAAATATGCTGGTCTTGAATCCGTATTTTATATCGGTCGACACCAAATGTACCCCGTCTGCCTCGAAGGAGCTTTAAAGCTAAAAGAACTCTCTTACATCAACGCTAATGCTTACCCCGCTGGGGAGCTTAAGCATGGTTCGATTGCTCTTATCGACAATAAAACTCTAACCGTGGTTCTCTTAGCCGATGACCATGTTTATGAAAAAACACTATCGAATGCCCAAGAAGTAAAAGCCAGACAGGGAAACGTACTATTTGTTACAACCAAAGCCACTCTGGAATCTAACATAATCGTTCCCCATTGTAATGACCCGTTGCTACAAGTCTTTGCACCTATTGTCATTCTTCAACTTTTCGCTTATTTCGTTGCTTTAAAACGTAATTGCTCAATTGATCAACCTAGAAATCTTGCCAAATCAGTGACCGTTGAATGAATAAATGGATTTTATTCGTAATTATTATAAGCTTGTTAGCCTCATCTTCCCCCTCGTATAATAGCTTATATGCACCTGAGGAATTCCAGAATGATGCAAATTATAGCTTTTTTATTTAATCTAAATTCATGAAATTTCTAGTTCCCTATAAAAACCACATTAAAGTTTTATTGTTTCTCGTTATAGCTTTTGGTTTTTTGTATATAAGCGGCGTCCATATCATACATGATTCTACACAAAACATTTTAGACTGGCGCATACAAATTGGAGAAACAATAACCTTTCCTGTTTTTCTGATTCTTAAAAGCATCCTTATTATTCTAATTGGCTTTTGGTTAGCCACAAAGACTATCACGTTTTGCGAAAAAAGTATAAAGCACTTTAAACAAATAAACCCAACGAGCCAATCGATCCTAATTAACATCATACAAATATTTATCTATTTCATATTTTTTGTATCCATCCTAGATTTACTCCACTTTCAACACAGCTCTATCACAGTTATCTCTGGTGCGGCTGCTTTCGGTCTCAGCTTAGGATTGCGGCAAATTGCTTCAAACCTTGTTAGTGGATTTATTTTATTGCTTGAACACTCTATAAATGTCGGCGACTTTGTTGAAATGAAAGACCAAAGCGCTGGTTTCGTGAGGCGTATCGGCACTTTATATACGCACATTGAAATTACAGATGGACGCGAAATTTTCATCCCAAATGGCGAAATATTTAATTATCTAGCTGCCAACTGGACATTAAATCATAAATATGCACGCATTACCTTTGAAATTATTATTGACTACACGACCGATATCAATTTGGTCAAAGAAATTTGTTTAAAGGCTATAAATGCCCACCCCGCCAAATCCAAAAATCGCCCTGCTGAATTTTTAGTTGATCGGTTTGGAGAATTCGGTTTGATTATCAAACTCCGTTTATGGTTGGATGATATTTTAATAGGACGTTTTCAAGTGCAAAGTGATATTTTAAGCAGCATTTGCGAAGAGTTTAAAAAAGCAAAAATAGCCATCCCAACTATTGCTACTGCAAATAAAAAACAAGCTAAACTTCAAAAACAATTCAAACAAACAATTAAGCCTACGAACTTAATAGATGAACCTGTAGAATAGGAAACTGGTGCTGGAAAGAGGATTTGAACCTCCGACCTACTGATTACGAATCAGTTGCTCTACCCCTGAGCTACTCCAGCCCGGCAACCTATTATAACACGGCTATTGTCTAGCCAACATGGTCAGCCGACCTTTACTTTGTATAATTGTTGGCAAATCTGTTGTATCTGTTTGACGCTCCACAAGAACAACCTGCATCTGAATCGTACCCAAAGTATGTTTTATATAAAGCCTGCACTCGTTTTGATAGGCAAAAACATCATTAAAACCAATCTCCTTCTTTTTAAACAAAGGCATATTATCTAATTGGTGCGAAGTAATTCGAATACTATCGTTCTTCAATTCGTATTCTAAAATATTCTTAATTTTAAGACCAAAACTATCACATATGGTTTCAACAAACTTGGTAATCAAAGCATTGTCACACAAAGCAATTTTGCGAAAAACAATATCCGGCTGATTCGTGCTTTCTACATAAAAAATATATGACATCTTTATTTAATAAATACATTGTTTATATTTTTATTATATAAAAAAATATTAAAAAATAAAATATATTTCCCTTATTTATTCTCCGCACCTATAAGACGTTATCATCAAATAGAGTTTTTTTAGTTCACGTGATGTCTTTTTAATCATCGGCCTGATTATTTTTGGAATCGCTTATGCCACCTTCCTTTCCATACAGCTGGCATAGAGTGGATCATGAGGATCACGCACAAATCCCCATATGCGTTCACGGGGTCAGGTGGAATCTTGAAAACTTTGATGGATCTGTTTTCCCGGTCATTACTGACTCTTGCACGTAGTGCTTAGAGACAGTTATGAACCGGGATCCAGACATGAAAAAATCTTGTCATGCCCTTATTTTGTTGGCACTTGTGTTTTCCAGATCCCGGATAGCAAGAAAACCTAATCGCTATGCGAAAGATTTTCTAACTTCCGGGAAAGCAGATCCAGTAAGGCTTTGAAATTTTACCCAATCCCGTGAACGCATACAAATCCCCTCTCTAAACTGTTGAAACCGACGCGAAAATTCAATTGTTTCTCTATATAGCTCTATTGTAAAATCCAAACATATTTTTAGGGGCTAGTATCCCAATTTTTTGGGTATTGTTCTTGCGAGAAATGAGGTGGCGATATGTTGATCATGCTGTTGTTTGCTTCTTCCAATCCTGAAATCTTGCAGGATACACCTCAGAAGAATACCCCGCTTGATTCTGCAACAAGCTCACCCTGTCTTACTCCACAACGTAACATATCTCCACCTCCACCCCCACCAGATCTTAGTAGATGGCAAGAAAGGTTATCAAAAGCCACTCCGTTAGAGATAAGTAATGCTTTGGATGCACTAGGTAGGTGGCAACAGAGCACAATGTTTGATCTGAACCAACGAATTCGTCCAGACCAGGAAAAGACAGGGCGTTGATACTTATGTTTTTTTTATCTGCAACCCTACTTGCTTCGGACGGCGAGCAAAGCGATGCAGCGCTAAGGTTCGCCTCGGAAACATTAGATATTGTAGCAACAATGAGGCAGAATGATCCTCTTCAAGCACTTGTATTGTCAGAGCGACTAAAACTTCAATTGGAAACTGCTAGGGGAAGATTGACTCACCCCAACACAGCAGAACCTCGAAAAATTAGTCAAGAGTCCTTTTTCAAAGATGTTGAGACATTACATCGGTTTTATCAGTTGCTAAAAGACAGCTCAGCGGTTTTTAGATCTTTTGAGTCTGCTATCAAGCTTTTAGAAAACCGTTTTAGTCAAGAAGATTTTGATAAGATTTTTGATCATATTGCTCCAAGAATGGAGGATGATTTAGAAGGTTTAGACAATTCCGCATACGAATCTGGATGTCAAGAGAATGCAAGATTTTTGGTCGAACACCTAGGACCTTATTGGTCCTATCTGAGAACAAGAAGTAGGGAAATACCTTTATATGTTCGCAATTTCTGTGTTGCTCTTTATCTTTTAGGTTGTTGTCAAAACAGATTTGGAAAAGATAGTTTTGCTAATTTTCCATTCCCTGTCCCAGGTGACTACTTTAGACTAGGCACAGATGCCCTGCCTTCTAATTTTAGACCTTGTAATGAATGCACAGGCGATAAGAAAGCTCACACCTTGAATGCATACCTTGCAACAGTAGTATCTACTGTTAAAAAATTACACTCCTGTACATGGGAAGAATTAAGATTCTGTTACCCTGTACAAAAATTTGCAGTATCATATGCTGCCCTACCTCACTCTGCTTCCATTGGAAATTTATGCGATTTTTTGAAAGGTCTTAAAGAGCCCCACTTTATGGCTTGGAGATTTACTCATCTTAAGCTAGAAAAGGATCAGATCTATTCCGTTGAATGTTCTCCTGTTCAGAAAGACCCCTCTGATCCTACCCAACAACCACCAACTATTGGTATCCTTTTGGAATTTGTAAGCTTTGATGTCCCATCAGAAATTAGGTCTAAGCTTACCGAAGTCTCTTCTGATGGCATTATTGCTCTAGCCCGACATTGGGGACAACAAACCGACAAAAAAAACTAATGAAATAGATTCTCACCAATTTCAGGAAAAATCCAGTGAGAGTGATACAAGCTCCGCAGCAGCTAATTCCACTACCGCTGAAAATATGTACTCTGTCCCGTTATTACGCGGAATAATTAATAGAACAAACTTGTTAAAAGTAAAAGAATCTGGTTTACACGGAATCGCTCTCAAACATGTTCGTGCGGCAACCTTGTCTGAGCTTGGACTTCACATCGTGTATTTGGGTTTAAACAAAACGGCTGTCCTGGGTTGATGTATGATGGGTAATTGACTCTGTTGTTCATTTTTTCAAGCTCAGACAAGGTTGCCGCACGAACATGTTTGAGAGCGATTCCGTGTAAACCAGATGGTGAAGTCCAAGCTCAAGATTTAAAGCATGATTCAGTTTGAAGATATCAAACATCTGAATCTAGGCTCCCTTTTTTTAAGTGCTGGTGGTGGCGAAGAAACAAGGGATGCCAAATTTCTTTGTTATACACAAACTAGAAAGTCCCCCATAAACCTGGTTCAGTTAGCTAACATCGAAAATAGCGCTTTAGTTGCTATTATAACTTTCATGGGGTCCCCAACTGTCGAGTCCGAAAAAAATATTAGCTCAATACAATTTAATAACATTTTAAAACAAGCAAAAAACATCATGAATGAGCAAATATCTTATATCGTACCTCTAGGTATTGGAGGGGCTACAGTTTTTATCCCTATGTTTTTTGCGGGAATGGCAAACTTACCAATTCTGGATGCCGATTGTTTTGGAAGATGTTTTTCATATTTATATCTAGAATCCCCTAACCTCTTTCAAGTTCCAGCCAGTGTGTCTTTTATGACTAATTTTGATGGTGAAGTGTTTATATTGGACTGCCGCAAACGTCCTTCTAATATCGAGAAACATGCAAGAAGACTAGCAAATGCTTCCCATGGTGCCTGCCTTATCATCCCCCACGTCATTACCGGCGAACAGGCGAAAAAATCTCTTATTCCAGGCACCATTACTCAAGCCCTTACTATTGGAAAGCTCATTGAAGAAAAGCGTAGCTTTGAAGCCATTACTGAATACACGAAAGGCAAGTTTTGGGGAATGGCTGGCATTGTACGTATTGATAAATTCGGCGTAAAAAAACGTCCATTTAATCTTCGGTTTATTTTAGAAGGTATGTACGATGACCGTCGTTTTGAACTGTATTTAGAAAATGAATTCTTTTTATTATTCGAAGACGGCGAGTGCATCGCTGAAGCACCAGATATTGTAACCTTATGCCATCCCTTTACTTGCGAGCCCATACCTGTAACATCACTTATCGTCGGAACCATGGTTGGCATATGCACCATGAAGGCCCCGGATATTTGGTATACCGAAAGGGGATTATCCTTAGTCCGCAATAAGTTATACAATAAAAGCCGCGACTTGGCCTTCGCCACCGTCAACGCCTCAAAGAATGAACCTCTGACGAGATTATTACGGAAACCTTAAAACGTGAGTTCTGGATTAAAATTCTGCGCCAATCTGTCTTTCCGAGCGTTACAAGCTCTGTATGCGTTCACAGGGTTGGATAAAATTTAAAAGCCTTGCTAGAGCTGGCTTTCCCAGAAGTTAGAAAATCTTTCGCATAGCGATTAGATTTTCTTACTATCCGGGAAATCAATTCAGAACACTTTCCAATCACGAACTTACGTTACATCAATCCCCTCTTCTACCCATAGTGTGGGCAAAAATATCGAACTCTTCCCCAAAAGCCAAATCAAACTGAACACGCACGGGCAAAAACTCAAAACACTTCTGAGCTAATTCTTTTCGACCTTCGCGCTCTAAACGCTGTAGCAAGACATTATAAAGCTTATGTAAATATTTAACATCTGTAGCTGCGTATTCTTTTTGCTTATCGCTTAAAGTATCTGCCCCCCAATCAGAAGATTGCTCTTTTTTATCGAGTTCAATCTCGAGCACTTCACGGATTAGATTCTTAAGTCCATGCCTTTCTGTATAAGTCCTGACGAGCATAGAGGCAATCTTGGTACAAAATATATTAACAGGCATAATACCCAAGTGATGGAACAAAGTTGCCATATCA
>DAHXKW010000116.1 GCA_027366195.1 Alphaproteobacteria bacterium
GGCCTCGGTTGCTATCATTTGCCAAATCACCAACCAAAGCATCACGAGGAACTGCTTGTATCCCATTTCCCATTCTGCCAGCAGTAGAACAATTTCATTTCCGTAAAAATACTTTATTCTGGAAGGAAGTTATTTTAGCTACTACTTGTTTGGGCCGGGGCTGTATTTGATTGTGCACCGTGAAAAAGGCACTGTACGAATATTTAAAAAACAACCGGTCACTAGAAATCTGCACTTAAGCAAAAATATCAATTTTCTATACCGCCATGATGTCTTTCTTCTTTTGTTCTAAAATATCGTCAACCTTAGCGCAATAGTCGTCAGTTAGTTTTTGAATGTCTTTTTTCATACGTTCTAGATCATCCTCGGAAATATCGTGATGTTTCTCCAGCTTCTTAGATTGATCAAGTGCTTCATGTCTACTATTTCTAATAGCCACGCGACTTTCTTCTGCATATTTAGAGGCTAATTTAACGAGCTCTTCACGTCTTTCCTTAGTTAGCTCTGGAATTGGAATGCGTACCATACAGCCATCCGGATTAGGCGTTAATCCAAGAGATGAGTCTCGTATAGCCTTTTCAACAGGCTTAACTGCATTTTTGTCATAAACCTCTATAACAAGTAGTCTTGGCTCTGGTACAGAAATATTTCCCAATTGTTGAATGGGAGTCATAACGCCATAAACCTCCGCCTTGATTCGGTCCAATAAATTAACCGAGGCACGCCCTGTACGTATACCCAAAAATCCTTGTTTTAAGGCATCAAACGCCTTATCCATAGAGCTTTTTGTTTCTTTTTTGATTTCTTCTAACATGATGATGCCATTTGGTTCCCTCTATCATTTACTACCGTAAATTGGCATGTCTTGGCAAGTACCGCCGAAATTGGATTGGGTTGAAATAATGAAAAAACAATAATTGGCAATTTTTCTTTTTGTGCAATTTCAAAAGCTGTCATATCCATAACGTGCAATCTCTCTGATAAGACCTGCCTGTAGGATATATGTTCAAAATGCTGCGCGTCAGGAAATTTTGCCGGATCTTTCGAAAAGACGCCAGGGAACTTTGTTCCTTTCATAAGGGTCGAGCAGTTTAAAGCTGCCGCCATTGTCACACTGGCCGTGTCAGTTGTGAAATAGGGAGAACCCGTCCCTCCAACACAAATCAAAATTTTTCCCTGTGATAAGATTTCGCGCCCTCTAGAGCCTGAAAATATATCACAAACTGAGGGACAAGCCAAAGACGATAGTAAATCACAGGGTATTCCATGTGAGTGGAATACATCACGCAAAGCAATACCATTCATTATAGTGGCCAACATGCCCATTTGATCACCAGAAGCAGTACGCATACCTAATGCTTCACTTTGTTTGCCACGAAATAAATTTCCTCCCCCAACAACAATAGCAATTTCTATTCCTTTTTGGTGAACATTTGCAATGTCAGAAATAAGCGCTTTGATAAAACTAGGGTCATAGCCGATACTAGAAGATCCACCCAGAGCTTCTCCGGATATTTTGAGTAAAACACGATCTCGCACTTGATTTTATTAAATTACTAATCTGTCTTTAAACACTATACAACAAATCATCCTTTAGTTCTCTTTACCAAAAGATGCCGGTATAGTATAGACAGGACCACGAAATACGAATTATGTGTTTAACAAAATTTTGATCGCTAACCGTGGAGAAATAGCTCTACGGATCATTCGTGCATGTAAAGAACTAGGAATCAAAACTGTTGCGGTTTATTCTGAAGCCGATATTAATTCTTTGCATGTACGACTAGCCGATGAAAGTGTATGTGTGGGAAGTGCACTTTCAAAAGATAGCTATTTAAAGATGGGGAATATTCTTTCTGCTGCTGATGTTACCGGCGCCGAAGCTATCCATCCCGGGTTTGGGTTTTTATCTGAAAATCATGTCTTTGCTGAAATGGTTGAAGAGCACGGTATTACCTTCATTGGTCCCAAACCCGAACATGTCAAAATCATGGGTGATAAAATTCTAGCAAAGGATGCTATGCGTAAGTTTGGTGTTCCTTTGGTTCCAGGATCTCCTGGAAAAATCGAAACCATTTCTCAAGCCAAAGATCTGGCCCCATCCATAGGCTATCCCATGCTCATAAAAGCCGCTTGTGGTGGTGGCGGTAAAGGTATGCAAATTGTGCATACTGAACATCAACTGGAAAGGGCTGTGTCGATTGCTCAAATGGAAGCTCGTGCTAATTTTGGTGACAATTCTGTATTTATAGAAAAGTTTTTGCAGAATCCAAGGCACATTGAAATTCAGATCCTTGCCGACCAACATGGAAATTGTATCCATTTAGGTGAACGTGATTGTTCCTTGCAAAGACGTCATCAAAAAATTTGGGAAGAAGCACCTTCTCCTGTTGTTACAGAAAAAATGCGATCAGAGCTTGGGACCATTTGTGTGAATGCTATGAAACAACTTGGCTATCGTGGGGTAGGAACTATGGAGTTCCTTTATGAAAACGAACAGTTCTACTTTATCGAAATGAATACGCGTATTCAGGTTGAACATCCCGTCACAGAAATGGTCACAGGCGTTGACCTAATTAAAGAACAGATAAAGGTTGCTGCCGGAGAAAAACTAACTATGACTCAAGAAGATATTCGGATAAAAGGTCACGCCATAGAATGTCGAATTAATGCAGAAGATCCCGAAACATTCATGCCATCACCTGGAACAATTACTTTCTATCATCCTCCTGGTGGTCTAGGCGTGCGTATTGATAGCCATATCTACGACGGCTATACGATTCCACCTTATTACGATTCTTTACTTGGAAAGTTGATCGTATGGGCTCCTAAGCGATCAGATTGTTTAACTCGTTTAAGCAGCGCTTTAGATGAGTACGTTATTGATGGTGTAAAAACTCTTATTCCTTTGCACAAACGCTTAACTCTCCATCCTGCTATCATTAAAGGAAAATTCGATATTAAGTGGCTTGAAACAAAATTTCTGTAGATAACTTGACAATAACTAGAAATATATGCGAAATATTTATCAGTTTCAGATGGATTTCGGGCATCTAAATTAGTGGTTGCAGAGGAGTTAGTCAAAACACTTTACTCGGTTCATGATGGTCAAACACATATTGGTGAATATTTAAGTGGCTTATTTCAAGGTTTGCCGATAGGTGTGGCTTGGAAGGATGTTAACTCTATAGGGCAGGGCTGTAATAAGTTCTTTGCAGATTTGCTTGATTTATCTGATCCACAGGAAATAATTGGAAAAACTGACTATAGTTTCTTACCAGAAGAAGATGCTCAGAACTTTATAAAAGATGACCAAGACGTCATTTTAAATGAACGTCCACGTTTTAATGATATTAGAGAGGCTCACTTTGTAAGGACCTATGTCGTACAAAGTACTACCAAAATTCCCGTAATTAGTAATATAGGTGAAATTTTAGGTGTAGTTGGATTTGGATACATTTTATCAATGACAAAAGTCTCAACAAGTCAGCGTATTCAAAATTTGCTAAATCTTTGTTACTCAAATTATTTATGCAACTTAGACGGAACAACAAATTACTATGTCGTTAGTAATGATAAAAATATTAAATTAACACTTAAGCAAGCAGAGTGTTTAACTCACCTTGCTATGGGGAAAACGGTAAAACAAATTGCAAAAACTTTCGAATGTTCTCAATCAACTGTATTAACACATGTAAAAGTTCTAAAACGCAAATTAGGTGTATTTTCAACATCTGCACTGATTGATTGTTTTTGGAAAAATCCAATTCATTGGTTTTAAAATATGTCTGGCTTAATTACAACTTCTCATCGTGAGTCTTCCCAAATACTATTTAAGCATCTGGGTGCTGTTCATACGCACACAGCCCTGACGATGACGCAACGCAAGCTCGCTAATGTTATGTTGCGAAATGCGCTTAATACGATTGGTCTAGATAAAGAACATCAGATTCCCATGCGTGATATTCTTGAAGCTTTAGACTGGGACTCTTCACAAAAAGCACCAGAAACTTTGCGTGAGAGTTTGCGAGATCTAGCGCGCATTCAAATTCAATGGAACATCTTAGGTCGTGATAATAAAAACAAATGGACGACTTCTGCTTTGCTTGCGCACGTTTCTATCAAGGATGGTTACGTTTATTATTCTTATTCACTAGCGCTTCGTGAACTATTCCAAAATCCTAACATTTATGCTCGACTTAACTTAGATGTGCAACGAAAATTTAAAAATAAACATGCTGTTATTCTGTGGGAACTGATTTGTGGTGATTTAAGTTCTAAAAAAGAAAATAAAATTTATACAGAGTGGTTAACATATGAAAAGGTTCTCGAACTAACAGATCTATACACCAATAATTATTTGAAACGTTATTCATCATTTAAAGAACGTGTTCTTGATTCTGCCATAGCAGAGATCAACGAAAACTCTGACATCATGGTAGCTTATGAAGAAAAAAAAGTTAATCGAAAAATAACCCATCTAAGATTTTGGGGTGAAAAAAAACAAGGAGCAAACACAGAAGAGCCCGAACATATTAAACAAATGCGAAAAATTGGCTTTGGTGAAAAAAAGATTAAAGAGATTACAAAACGCTATCCCCAAGAGGATATTGTAAGAGCTTTAGATTTTCTAATTCATTTCATTAAAACAACAAAAGAACCCGTCAAAAATCCCGTTGCTTTATTTGATAAAGCTTTAGTGGAAGGGTGGTGCAAACCTTCCGAGGTTCTTGTGGACTTGGGCGCATGGAAAGAGCCAGACTTACCCGCCAACGAGTCCGGAGAATGTTTAAATTTACGTCAACAAATTTCTGATAGCATTGGCTCTGCTGACTACGCATCTTGGTTTGGGCAAACGCAATTTGTTCTTGATAATACGCGCTTGCGAATTATTTGCTCATCTTCATTTATACAAAACATGATCGATGTACACTATAAACATCGCATTCAACAACTTTTACCTTCTGGAGTTGTATGCGTTGTAGAGTAGTGTCAATATGATATAGGTTTTTTTTGCATCACTTCATCTATGTCTTTTTTTAGGCGTTTTTTTAGCTTCATCGTTAAATACATATTTTTCAGCATATTGCTGGCCATTTTGGCATATGGATACACGCTTATGCCAAAACGCCAAAAAGAAAATGCAATCCTTGTCGTACACATTGAAGATACAGAGCTAAAGGACTATGACCAAGGAATAAATCTTTTTTCTAAAAAAGGTCATTCGGTTGTTGGACTATCTAAATTAATTAAAAGCGCCGCACGTGACCCAAAAATAAAAGGATTGGTACTCCGATTACATGGATCACAGATGGGATTAGGACAAGTTGATGAGATTAAATACCAACTTGATCTTTTAAAGAAAAATAAAAAACCAATATTTGTTTTTGCCGATAGTCTTGGAAAAGAAACAAACAATACAGGAACAGCTGCATATCTACTCGCTTCCTACGCTGATTTTATATATATAAATCCAATTGGAATAGTTAATATAAACGGTCTATTAGCATCAAGATACTTCTTAAAAGAATTACTCGATCACTATGCTATAAAAGGTACAATCGAAAAACGCGATGAATATAAAGGAATAGCGGACGTTTATATGTTCAATGGTTTTTCGAAGCCAGTACGAGACAATTTAGAATCTGTATTACAAAGTAATTTAAATTTCGTTATTCAACAAATTGCCGTAAATAGAAAGCTCTCTACAGATCAGGCCAAATCATTAATTGATAATGCCCCTTTCATAGGTATTATGGCTGTAAAAGAAAAACTCGTTGATGAGGCGGTTTATTTTGATGAAAATATGCCACCTGAACCACTTAAAAAACTTATGGAAGAAACAAAATCAAAATTTGTTTCTGCTAAAAAATATCCTTTATATCCTGAGGATAAACAGAAGGACAAAATAGCTATTGTGTGTTTATCGGGAATGGTAACGCGTTATTCACCAGATGCGCTTCCTTTTGAAAAAGCAATAACTGATTTTGCGGTAGAAAAAATGGTAAAGCGTATCATACAAGAAAAATACAAAGCTGTTTTTTTTCGTATTAACACAGGTGGCGGCGATCCTGTTGCATCAGAAAATATCTACAATAGTATTCAACAGTTACATCATAGAAAAATACCAGTTCTAACTTCTATGAGTGATTTATGTGCCTCTGGTGGTTATTATATGGCCAGTGCCACAGATTATATTATTGCTCACCCCACAACAATTACCGGTTCAATCGGAGCAGCTTTCATTAAACCTTATTTAAAAGAATTTGCAAAAAAGTTTAACATCAACTTTGATAGTATTGGCGTTGGTGCAAACGCAGCATTTTTTAGCTTCGTACATGACTTAACTGATAAACAAAAAGAACAGTACAAATCTTATGTAGATCAGCTCTACAATGTGTTTTTAGACAGAGTAGTGACAGATCGTAAAATCGATAAAGACAAATTGAAAAATGAAATTGCAGGAGGACGTGTATGGAGTGGTCTGCAAGCTAAAGAATTAGGTCTTGTCGATGAACTCGGCGGTATTGATGCTGCTGTTAAAAAAGCGGCTGATTTGGCCAAATTAGCAGAATACCAAGTAGTCACTCTGCCAACAGGTGGCATAGCCGATCTTATCGCTGATTTAAAAGATAGTGGCATATCAAGCAAGATTCTATCTCAATGTCTTGTTCAGATAAAATCTATGTTTTTAGAAATGAGCCAACCAAAATTCGTTAGCCAAATTGAATTTAAGGAGTAGTTTTATTTGTCTAGGCTAAAAAGCTTAAATCTGATTAATACCAAGAAACTGACGAAACATAGTTTTGAAAATCTTATCTTATATCCTAGAATAATTGTAAGATCTAAAGATTTATTTAATTATGCTAAAACAGTTATTAACTTTCAGCGGGTTTACATTCCTATCTAGAATCCTGGGAATGATTCGCGAAATGTTAATCGCGTACGCTTTAGGCGCAGGTTTTTGGTCGGATATCTTCTTTATCGCATTTCGTTTCCCCAGCTTTTTCCGTAAATTTTTTGCTGAAGGTGCAATGCAGGGTGCTTTGGTGCCTGAAATTGCAAGCACTAATAACACAAAAATTGCAGAATCAATGTTTTGGGTGATGACTCTACTTATGCTCAGCTTTGTCATAATTGTGGAAATATTCGCACCTAATCTACTGACCGTATTAGCACCAGGTTATCTGGGAGATCCTGAAAGAAAAAAGGTCGCTACTGAATTCATTCGTATTACTTTTCCATCGTTGCTAACAATTTCCTTATCGGCAATTTTGGCCGCTGTGCTTAATTCAAAACGGAAGTTTTTTGCTGAATCATCAGCACCTGTCATTTTAAATGTAGTCATGATAGCCGTTCTCTTAATTGCTTCACAGTGCCAAAAAAATGTGGCTTATGCATTGATATGGTCGGTTTTAGGCGCCAGTATTCTGCATTTTTTCTATCTATACACCTTCTGTTACCTATCAGGATTTAAAATACACTTTCCTAGAATTCAATTCACAACTAATCTTAAGAATGTCCTTAAAACTATGGGCATAAACTCTTTGTCGGGCGCTGTTATGCAGATCAATATATTTGTTGATATGATGCTCGCCTCCTGGATGCCTGCCGGATCATTGTCTTTCTTAGTTTATGCAGATCGTATTTTTCAGCTTCCTCTGTCTGTAATTGGCGTTGCTATGGGTAGCGTACTACTACCAAACTTTTCCCGTATCAATGACTATCCTGCAGAACAACATAAATTACTGGAAGATAGCTTAAAGATGGCATTTCAAATTGCCACAGCCGCAGCTTTGGGTCTTTGTTTATTCAGTGACTTTATTATTTACACCCTATTTTGCCGCGGAGAATTTTCGCAACAACACAGCCACACAACGGGCAGCGTACTTCTTATGGCAGGGATCAGTTTACCAGCCTACGTTATGAGTAAAGTCCTCAATAGTTATTGCTATGCACAGAAAAAACCTTGGCTTCCTCTTAGATCTGCTCTGGTCAGTGTAAGCGCAAACGTAGCATTCAGTTTACTTTTTATGAAAATCTTTGGATGCATAGGGCTGGCCATGGCAACCTCTATTGCGGCTTGGCTCAACATCTCTGTCTTACTCTACAGTACCTTTGGGAAGACAATTTTTAGATGGGTGAAAACCCTAATCCCAAGCCTTTTATGGTTGGCTATTCATGGTCTTGGTTTGTATGCCTATAGACTAAACATGCACTTTGAAAGAAGCCATTGGGCCATTAGTTTGGCAACGTTTTTATTTATTTCTATCGTGTTTATGATGAGCTACTTTGGCCTAGGTCACCACTTCAAAATCCAAAACTTTTTCTATAAATTTAAAGAGCACACTTCAGTGCAATGATGGTCAAATTTATTTAAATATTAGGCAGCAGTCATTCCCGTGAAAGCGGGAATCCATTAACTGGCGGCCACTTTATGGATCCTCGCTTTCGCGAGGATGACAACGTGCTTAAAAATACCGGGCGAAGCGGATACCGCCAAAAATGCCGTCGACTTTACATTTGGTGCCTCTATTAAGTCGAGTGCCATCAACTTTAACCTCAAAGGTCCTTGGGAAGAAATAGCCCGTAAATACGCTAACACTATAATTAGGGGTTGGATAAAACCCACATACAACCTGCGCATATGGCGCCATAAACCATGAGGATTTTGTTTCGGCAGGTTTGTCTTGTTTAGGGATTCTAAATTCACTAAAGCGTACCCCGCCCTCAAGTCCAATGGTCGCTTTTTCTGTAAATTTATAATCCGCCCCTAACCCAACAGTAACACCCCATCCCAGTCTTGGTACGTTGTTACTGTTTTCTTGTTGAGGGCCTGTTTGGCGGAACCGCCCCCAAATATGATCAACACCTGATCTCACGTTAAATATAAAATTTTTAGCGTGGTAATGGTAGCCCGCCGAAATACCAATACCACCCATCAAGGCAGAATGGCGTTCATTAGGCAAAGCCGCGCTAACCAGGCGGTCATACTCAACCCCATCACCGATAATTTCGTCTACGCGACGTTGTATATCGGCTTCTGTAATACCCTTCGTTCCCACAACAAGCATCTCAATCGGCTTGCCCCCCGCTCGTTCAGAAACAATCCCCGCCCGTACGAGATAATCTAAGGATAAATTCAAATCATCTAGAGATCTTCCGATTTTAAAATCCTTTATTCTTCCATTAGAATTTACAATATGACCAATTACCATTTTAACTGCTTGTCCTTCAAAAACTGAAGAATCTTCAATTAATGTTCTAATAGTGCGACCTTCTGGAGATTTGACCACAACCTGTTCTCTTTTGTTAAAAATCATTTGTGGATAATGGACAAAATTCCCTGTAGAGGAACCTTTTTTTTGGATTTTTACAATAACATCTGCTTCTCCATGCAATGTATCTTGGTACGGGAAAGGGTACGTCCATATTCGACAGTAGCCAGCTCTTTTTTGAGACGGATAATATTCTATATCTTCATTAAGGGCAAACAAAATTTTCAATATCTCTGATTTAAATCGCTCATAGTCACCAGGTCCAAATGAAAATAATTCTTTTACCTTTTGCTCAAATTCATCCTTATCATTTTGAGTATAGTCATATTGATATATAGGCAATGGACCTATTAAATACTCATTATTCTCATTTTTTAAAGTTGGAAAAATGAGAAATCGAGTAGTTATTTGTTTTCTGTTTACCTTTTTAATGAATTTTAAATTGCCTTGTACACCAAAAAAACCTAATTCAAGAGAACATCTGGCGTGAAAAAAGTAAGTCAACAAAAACAGCATACCTTATTTTAACCACCTATCTCGCTTTTTGTTCACTACTATCTATATCAAAGGCAGCTCTAACACCAACTCTTTGTCGAGTTGAACTTTCTTCTTGTCTTTCAACACCAGAATTTGCTTCAGCAGAAATTATCTCAATAGACGGTAGCTTTCTGAGGTCTGGACATTCAATTTTTATAGTTAATTCTTGATCTTGAAATCCGAACTTTTTTAAAATTGGATTTAACAAACCAATGACACATTCAAGTTCTGCTTTAGATTTTTCATAGTCAGTATAACCATCACGAATGCTCAGCAAAAAAGCATTGGCTGCACGTATGAGTTCATTAACTCTAGAAATATGGAGCATAATATTGTCTTCATCAATCTCATCTTGATCTTCTTGTATCTCTTCTTGTTCTTGGTTTCCTTGTAGTAGTTTAGACAAGCTATCAGGGAAAGACGGATAAGCAAGTTGTAGTCCGCTCAAATCGTCAAAGTTCCAGCTTCTAATTTCTTTTTTTGCCTCATCAGTTACATCCTGCTTCATTTTTTTCAGTTTATCAGGACCGGGTTGGTAAATTTTTTGGAAAAAATTTCGTTCATTAACTACGGCTTCCTTGTCTAAAACACCCTGCAACTGGGAATCAAGAAGACATAAAATGGCGACGCGCCCTTTTAAAAAATCTTTCATTTTACACATTCTGCTTGCTAAATCTTCAAAAGAACTTGGATTCGACGTATTTCCTTCTTTTCTCCTAAAATCTGCCAAAGTCCGACTTATCTCCAATTCCTTTGCTAAAACTTTACCTCTATATAACATCCAATCGCCTTGAACTAAAGAAGTTGCCACTGTACGCTTAGATCTAGCGGAAGAACATCTTGAAACCTCCTCTAAAAATCTTGCCGCTTCTGCAGAACGCTCAGTCTCTAACTTATTAGCTTCAGCAAAACTGATCCTCCTCCTAGCAACCAGATCTGTACCAGCAGCAATGGAATAAAAAAAAATAAAATTCAACATACTACCTCCATTATGCAACTTTTGAAGCTAAATCTTGCCAAATAGCTCTGCGGCGTAAATTAAAACCGGTTTGCAATTCTCTCGCTTCTTTTGCCAACTCTTTCTCTTCAGCTGAACCGGAGTCTAGCTGGGCAATATCGGTGGGAGTCAAAAATATTTTTTTACGCACGGAGCCATTTTGTACCGATGAAAGTTCTCCTTTGACTGTCGAAAGCACTTGCTCTAGCAATGCCACTGGTTGACCATGGTCTTTATATGCTGGAATTAGTCCTTGTAAAACATCTTCAACTTCTTGTAGCTGTTCTATCGCACACTCCATGGAAATCGAATCCATAGCTTTTTCTACAGTCATAGCTTTTACTCTTTTTATGAGAACATCTATCTCTTGCTTACGTTGTGCACTTCTCTCCCTACGAGCTGCGATTTCTTCATCTTTAGTCTGATTAGCTAGATTTGCCGCTGCTAATGCAGATGCCGTATTTGCCGCATTAGCTTGATCTTGCTCTAAAGCTTCCCTAACTTTTGCAACAGCAGTTTCAAGACCGTCACCATCTCTGTGATAGCGGAAACCAGCCGGCTGACCAATACCATCTTTAACAGCATATGTACGCCAATCAGGAGAGCTCTCATTATCAGCTGAAACACTTAATAACAATAAATACAAAATCATATAAAAACCCTTAAATAAAGCTCGATACAGGATAAAATTTACACAAAAACTCTCTGGATTGCAATTTGTTTTGTGCCAAAGTTTAAAAAAAACGAACCTTTCAATTTGGGTTTGATTTGGATTCTTTTTGCATTCGATATAATTTTTACAGTTTTATTCCAAAAGCATTAGCTGATAATACTTTTAGCAACCTGTGGTTTTTGGTTGAAGTTAAAATAAATACGTTGTGCATATGCAACACCAAAATGCTTCGCGAAAAATTTAGAGGATGTAGGGACATAGTGAACTACCCCCCCCCCTACAAACAACACAGTTCTCATAATACTAATTATCAAATGGCAGCCTGAAGAATTCTATTGATAGAAATCAAAAAAAATACTATCCTGATGACAAAACATTCATAATAGGTTTTCAATTTGTTTTTTAATATTTTTTTATTTCTATACTCTGCCAATCCTATCGTATACTTAGATCCAGATTCATTGGTGTTTCTTGCAGCAACTTCAAATGCTTGGTTTTCAAGAGTGATATCTACACTTCAAAGTGGAAAATATGTTTTAGATATGTCTTGTAAAACTGTTAATCCCGAAGAGCTTAAAAAAGCTATTTTAGCGCCAAGAGAAAAATGTTTGCCACGCTACCTAAACTGTTTATCAGGAATAAGAAGTTTACAGGGATGTTTTACCACGCAAATTATATTAAGTTCAGAACAATTTGATGGTTTGCCTGAAGAGACTCGGCAAAGGCTACGATTATGTGGTGGCCAGGTTAGCATACGAAAAAGTCTGCAAAGTTCTTTTTTGGATTTAAGTTCTTTTGAACGGAAGTCTGTATGGCAATTTTGGGACTCAAATATGAGTTTTAGAAGAAAATTATTGGAGATTGTTGGAGGAGTAGGGACTGCTTGTCTGACGGGTTTGGGTAGTGCAACTAATGGAGTTCCTAATTTCTATATTTCCTCGGAACAAACTGGTCCTCATAATAATACTGGTGCCCAAGATGACGATTAACAACTGTATGTGTATAATACATTTATGTTATCCATGAATTAAATCTTATGTCCTTAATGGCAGATCGATGGATCAAAGAATGTGCAGAAAAAGATGAAATGATTAATCCTTTTGTGGCTAAGCAAAATAGGAATGGGGTTATTTCTTATGGGTTATCTTCTTACGGTTACGATGCACGCGTGGCGGATGAATTTAAAATTTTCACCAATGTTAATAATGCCATGGTAGATCCTAAATCTTTTTCAGAATCAAGTTTTGTTGATCGAAAAACAGACGTGTGCATAATCCCACCCAATAGTTTTGTGTTAGGTCGTACTGTTGAGTATTTTAAAATCCCAAAAGATTGTCTTGTTATATGTGTTGGAAAATCGACTTATGCGCGTTGTGGAATTATTGTAAACGTTACGCCGCTTGAACCCGGATGGGAAGGACACGTAACACTTGAATTTTCAAATACTACACCTTTGCCAGCCAAGCTTTATGCCAATGAAGGCGTCTGCCAGTTCTTATTCTTTAAATCAGATGAAACTTGTGAAGTAACATACGGCGATCGGTCAGGAAAATATATGGGACAAACAGGAATTACATTACCAAAATTATAATGGAGTATAGATGCTAGAACAATTTGTAGTACAAGGTGGTCAACCACTTAAAGGATCTATTGCCATAAGTGGTGCAAAAAATGCTGCTTTGAAAATGGCTTGTGCTGCTTTGTTGACAGATGATTGGCTTATATTAGATAACACCCCAGTTCTCAGCGATATGGTTATAATTTGTCAAATATTAGAAGAATTGGGCGCTGAGATAAATTGGAAAGACAACCAGCTATCGATACGTGTGAAAAATCTTAAAACTCATCGTGCACGGTATGATCTTGTGCGTAAAATGCGTGCTTCTTTCGTTTTATTAGGTCCTATGCTTGCTCGCTTTGGTCGCGCTGAAATTTCTTTGCCAGGCGGTTGTAGTCTAGGCGTTCGTCCTGTTGATATTCATCTTAATGGATTGCGTGCCATGGGTGCCAATATTGAGCTAGAAGATGGATATGTTATTGCTACTGGACAACTACACGGTGCAGAGATTATGCTGCATTGCCCTTCTGTCACAGGAACAGAAAATCTTGTTATGGCGGCAACTTTGGCCAAGGGAAGGACGATTCTTCACAACGTTGCTAAAGAACCAGAGATTATTGATTTATGTAATTGTCTTATTAAAATGGGCGCAAAAATTTCTGGCCATGGAACGGACACAATTATCATAGATGGTGTAGATAATTTGCAAGGTACAACCCACCGGATTATTCCTGATCGTTTGGAAACAATTACATACGCTATTGCTAATATTTTAACGCATGGACACATTTATCTGACAAATACTGAAGCATGGTGTTTTGATGCCCTTACATCCTGTTTTCCCGAAGTTAAAATACATCATACTGATTTTGGTTTTTTAGCTGAAGGGCCTGTAATGAATACCGTTAATTTAACAACGGCTCCTTATCCTGGCTTAGCAACAGATTTACAAGCGCAGATGATGGTTTTGGCAACCCAGATTCCTGGTACATCATATATTACTGAAGCTGTTTTCGAAAATCGCATGATGCATGTTCCTGAATTATGCCGCATGGGCGCTGATATTACGGTGGAAGACATACAAGGCACCAATAGGGCTACGATTCATGGTGGCGTTCCTTTATCAGGTGCACCCGTTATGGCAACAGATTTACGCGCTTCCGTCAGTTTGGTTCTTGCAGGATTATGTGCCAAAGGACAAACAACCATTAGCCGTATTTATCATTTGGATAGAGGGTATCACGCCCTTGATGAAAAACTAAATGCTTGCGGAGCCAACATCGACCGCGTCAAACAGGAGGCTGCGTAAATATTCTTTGTGCATATTAAGAAGTTTTGTGGTTAGTAAAGTTTGTTTGGAGATCAAATTTAACTGGTGTAGCATATTTTTCTTCAAGTGGTTATTTAGAAACTCTTTATATTCTATATAATGGTCAAAGAATATGGAAACATGATTACGCATTCGATACACCAAGAACCACTGATCACAATACTTTAGTGCTTATCGCAGCAGGTGCAGATATGCATACTTCTTTGTCAGACATAAAACAAAAATATATGATTCATGATCAACCAGAACGCTACACCAAACAAATTGTTATGGAACGAGCGCGTGGTAATTTCTCCTACATCACACCAAACTGTGATGATCGTAGTTTAGTGAAAATGGTTGAGGATGGGGATATAAAATATAATGGATATTCTTCTATGCTTATAAGAAGGGTGGAACCTGAAAGTTTTTTCTGTAATATTGTTTTCGCTTATCAACCAGACCTAGGTAATGATAGAGAACAGTTATCAACAAAAGCGGGGAATGATAATGACTCATGTGAAGATCTATCGGAACAAGATGTGGCATATACCAGAGCTCTTGAAGGTCGTGTGCCTCCAAGTGCGTCAGACAATTCGGAAACGTTGCGACGGTACTATACGCCAGAAGCTTTGGCCTCATATCATGAACGGCAAAGGGCTCAGCAACCACCCACAGAAACTGCTGTAAAGAAGACGGATACAACGCCAGTATCCTTACCAAGAAATTTGCCGTTACCTATTGGTCTGCCAACAGGGTTACCTATGGTTTTTGCAGCCGTTCCAGCAATCAGCTCGGTGGGAATACTGCCTCAAGCCTTACAAGCGAGAATGGTACCGGGAAAAGACAAGATAGGTGGCCTATTAGGTATACCAGTAGGGGCTGGAAGTGTGGATGCTTTGAGAGGCATGCCCAGAGACGAATATGCCAGCAAACCACGTGTTGAAAGCATAGGCGCACACCCACTTGGATCTAAACCTGTTGTAGAAACTTTTCCCGGCACAAACAGACCGCAAGTAAGCACAGAAACCTTCCCTAGAGCATCTACTGTTGGTGCTACAGTATTAATGGCAAAGAAATCTGGTGATTCTGATAACCACGAACAACGGCAACGTATGCAAAATCCACAAAAATCAGCAAGCCCAATCTGGAGACAGTTAAAACATCATAATGATATTACGAAAACAAACGGGGAAACTGGCTCTAAAAGAGAATATTATCAATGGGACATCCAGCATAATGACATTGAAGTTTATGATTCTCGGGGAAATCACAAAGGATCAATGGATCCTATAACAGGAGAAATTTACAAAAGACCGTCTAAAACGCATAATAGCATCGATGTATAAATAAAGAGGATTTTAATGAGTGAAGAACCAGCTAAGGGAAGAGTCCTTATGTTAGACATGGAACCTGAATTAAAATCTGATGTTCCAGATCAGGCGTGTTGCCAAGAGATGCATAACAATTTACGAAATTCAGATTTATATCTTGGATATAACAAAAGAACTAGGGAATATTTCATACCATATAAAATTGATTGTGGTGGCGGAGTGTACCTCTTAACTTATTGCCCATGGTGTGGGAAACTTTTACCTGGTTCACTCAGAGAAAAGTTGGGAGATATTCTTTTTGATGAATTGTGTTTGGATGACTTTTTTGATGATCCAAACATGCCCAATGAATTTAAAACAGATGAATGGTGGAAAAAACGAGGCTTATAAAGAAGCATAAATACTAACGCTTCAGACATGCCAATAGCAAGCGTTAGAAAAAGATGTAGAGGCTTTTCCGGGTGGTCTGTCCCCCGAAAACTGCGGCACCTCCAAGAATCGGAGACACTCTCTTTCGCAGTTGTGGGGTTTTATGGGGTCACTTCAGTACTATGCACCGGAAGCTTTAGCGACTAATCACAATCGCGCACGCACAAAAACACCTCCACGCTCAGCAGATACATTACTGCATAGAGTCAGTCGGCAGGACGGCTGTATCTTACGTTCCACCTGTTGTGAAAGAAGTAATTGGGTTCAGGAGTGCAGGCAATTCGTACGGTATCGCAGTTTGCCCACGAAGGACATGAAATTGCACAACATAGAGCACCGATCACAACCGCCATTATTGATGCGCCAATGTGGGTGGCGGGTAGAGTATTAGCAGGTGCGGGTACGGTTGTAAATACAGGAACACGTTTTGTCGAAACACAAACACGTCGTGGATTGCGAGACAGACTTGGTCTCTCAAAAGATGCGGCTCAAGATGTGGGCGATGTGGTTGGATTTTTGGCAGGATTTGCAGTGCCTACAGGACCTGCCAAGGCAGGGCGCGCTGTGGCGGGTATAACAGCTGAGGTGTCACAAATAGCACGTGTGACTGCCAATACGAATAAAATGGTCAGCAAAGCTGCTCAAAGTTCTGCTGGCGGCGCAGCCCCTGCTGCCGCAGCTACAGTAAGTAGTGGACCAACAGTACAAACCCTCAAACGCGCCCATTCGGCGGTAATAAAAGGTGAATTAAAATATATGTCTTCGCCATATAATCCAAGACAAACATTAGAAGATTTGCATTCTGTTTATCCTGGACGGGTAACATCAACCACGGTTCCAGCACAACACCAGCCCAATGTCAGATTGGCAAATACACGTCATCCGGTTACAGGCGTTGTTTTTGATCAAAGAGGATTGCCTATTTTTGATTCACATGCAAAGGTTGATTTGAAGATTGACAAAGCGAAGGCTCTGGTGTCGGGAGGGGAAAGACATAAGAGAGAGGCTACTCGTCAATTAAGAGATATGATTCAGAGTGGACAACTTGATACTAGTCAATTTACGCCGCAGCAACTTCGTGATATTCAAGGCGGATTTAGCCAAATTACAGATTTGAGTTGGCATCATCATCAAGATATAGGTAGAATGCAGCTAGTTCCGAGAGAAATTCATCGACACACGCCTCATGTTGGTGGAGATCATCTATGGTTTCAGTGAGGTTTGTAATGAAAGCAGAGTTTTTAGAAAATCAGAATTGGGCAAGATATCATCAAATTGATGAACAAGCAATTACGAAGAATGAAGAACTTTTAGGGAAAATATTTCCTAAAAGTTATAAAATCCTTATGCAGAAATATAGTGGAGGCACATCAAAGCTATGTATGTTTAAAGCTGCAAATTATCCTTATGAGCTATCTATTGATGGATTTATGAGTTTGCAGGGTGGTGGAGTTTTTACTTCCAATATTGGTAATTATTATAGTGAAATGCATTATGAATTTGCTAATCCCATTGAAAACATGTCTCGAGATTTAATTATATTTGGTGGTGAAGGGTGCGGAGATTATATCTGCTTCGATTACAGAAAAAATCAAAAAACAGACAATCCACCGATAGTTTACTGGAAACATGATGCAGAACCTGGCAAGGATGTATTTTAATTCACCTTTTATTACCGCCGAATGGGCGCGTTTGAGGGTTTGTACTGTTGGTCCACTACTTACTGTAGCTGCGGCAGCAGGGGCTGCGCCGCCAGCAGAACTTTGAGCAGCTTTGCTGAC
>DAHXKW010000122.1 GCA_027366195.1 Alphaproteobacteria bacterium
TGATGAAGAAAAAACAGTGGAATTAGATCCACCAAATATTGGTATGGGAAATATAATATTTCATTAATTTAATCCCCTAATCTATATTATAAGAGCTTAGATATTATAGTTATCTAAGCTCAAAAAACTCCTAAAAATAGCTCATGCGAGGGGCTTTAATTTTGGCCGATCGGTCATATTTGAGCTCAGATTGGACGAAAAACGCTCTGGAAAAACGAATCATAGGTGGCTATGTGAGTATTTTCTAGAGCGTTTTTTTGTTCAAGATGTGCCAAATACGACCGTTCCTTGGGTGGGGCTGAGCACTTACACTACTTTGAACAGTTATTTAATTGTCTATACCCATCGCCATTGAAAGTACTGGAAAATCTTTTTGAAATGGATTACAAATACGGCCATGAGATTTCAGCCGCTTAGTGAAGAGCAAAAAAATGATTTAGAACTACGCCATCGTTATGAAGACGATGGGCGCATACGCGATCGCATAAAAGCTGTGCTATTAAAAAGTGAAGGCTGGAAAAACAAAGCCATTGCACAAGCCTTACGTATTCATGAAGAAACGGTTCGTCAGCATTTAACGGACTGGTCGGCTGACGAGAAATTAAAACCAGAAAATGGCGGCTCGTATAGCAAGCTTGATGATAATCAAACACGAGTAGTGGATGCTCATATCTCAGAAACAACCTATACGCGTGTAATGGATATCTGTGCTTACGTTGAGAGAACGTTTGGTGTGCGTTACACGGTCTCAGGCATGACGAAATGGTTGAAAGAACACAAATTCAGTTATAAACATCCTAAAAATGTTCCGGCTAAAGCAGATCTTGCCAAGCAAGAAGAGTTTATCGAAAAATACCTCACATTAGTTTCAGATACCCCGACAGATGAACCGATTCTTTTTATGGATTCAGCCCATCCAACCATGGCGACCAAAGTAGTTTGTGGATGGATAAAAAAAGGAGTTGATAAACCTATTGCCCAAACAGCATCAAGAACAAGAGTTAATGTGATGGGGGCCATTGAGCTTTCTACAATGAATCTTGTTAGTTGTCGCCCTGATTATGTGAATGCAGAAACTACGGTGGCTTTTTTTGAACAATTAAAAGCGGTCTATCCTAATGCACCAAAAATACACATTATTTTAGATCAATCTGGTTATCATCGAAGTCAGTTAGTTCGAGATAAAGCTTCGGGGCAAAACATCATACTCCATTATTTACCTCCCTACAGTCCAAATCTTAACTCGATAGAGCGAGTATGGATGGTTATGAACGAAAAATGTAGAAATAATATCTTTTTCTCTTCAGCAAAAATGTTTCGTGATGCCATAAATGGCTTCTTTGATGTAACGTGGCCAAAAATCTCGCAGTCACTTCGAGGGCGGATTAATGATAATTTTCAGACGATAAAACCAGTGCCTTCAAGTTGAATGGGTATAGACGCATTTAACAAGTCCTAAATCTAAAATTGAAAATTGCTGTAATTTCTTCGATAAAAAACTGTCCATTGTCATAATATTAACCTCCTTTTAAGCATCAAGATTATTGGTAGTGATCTTTAGTAATAACTGTCTTTTTACAGTACTTCCTATGAACATCCAAACCAGCGCATAACCCCAAATGAGTAAAGCATAACTCCAGCCTATGGGAGTGACAAACCACCCATAGACTGCCGCCAATGTTCCAAGTATTTGGGTCAGCTCAATGGTACAAAAGAGCCGCCAATTAGGCCATGGACGTTGCCAAATGGATCCAGTATTTCGAGTCACATAGATTGTAAAGTGACCTGCGACTCACACTT
>DAHXKW010000123.1 GCA_027366195.1 Alphaproteobacteria bacterium
ATTACATCACATGCTCCGAAAACGACAATACCTTGGTAAGGAGACCTGCACAACCGTTTGGGATCAGTTTTACGAATTGGCAGCTTAAGTACTCAAAAAAAATCAAAACTTTATCTCACTGAAAAAATTGCGACAGAACCCGAAAAGCTTGTGCGTTATTTAAATATGCCGTGCAATTTTCAAATCAGAATCATAGATTACACAATATAAATATCATCCGTTTTTCTAGATTTCTTGGACAATTCCACATGAATTTAGGAAATTATAAAATAGCAAAACAGGTTTTAGAAAAAAGTTTAGAAATTCATAAGAAACAACTAGGTGAAAAACATATTTATTCGGCTTATATTAAGTACGATTTGGCAAGGGTATATATTAAGTTAAATCAGTTTGATCAAGCTGAAAAACTATATGAACAAAGCCTATTGATGTGCGGGAAACATTATGGGCAATCCCATGCGGAATATGCACAAATTTTGTGCGACTTTGGTTTTTCATTTTTTTTACAGAAGAATTTTATAAAAGCTGAGCAATTATTGAGCCAAGCACTAAAAATTCTTGAAGAAAAAAAACACGACGAAATTTACCGATGCTATGAATATCTCGGAGATTTGTACGCAAAAAAAAATCAAAAAAATAAAGCGAATATGTACTACGGCAAAGCATTAAATTATCTCAAAAAACACTTTCCAAAAGATTCTACTCATATCAAACGCCTCACAACAAAATTTTCATTAATGCAACAATGCCTTATATCTATCAAAGAGTTGACTGCTAAAGTTGTCCGGGAGTGTAGTTCAAAGTTGGGGCTAGAAGGTGAGTCAAATTTCCGGTTAAATTGTGATCCCTATAGGAGACCATCATGTGCTGTCCACAATAAATGATCTTTCCCCGTTTTAGTGGACACGGTTATGCGACATTTTTTGGTCTGCCCCCCGAAAACTGGACCAAAGAGATTGAGAAAATTCTCACAACGGTATTGATATCTAAATTTGGTTAATATACAATGACTAAAAATGGATAATGCTTGAAATGACTATAGATATCGTAGATAAAGGGCACAACCTGCATCTTGAAAATAAAGATTTTTCATCTCTGGATCCACATTTAAGACGTCTTCGGACTTTACCTTACGTTTTCACATCTTCCTTATTACAAAAATTTCCACGAACCACCCCCGGCATTTATACAGTTACAGGAGGACGTCAAATTGGTAAAACAACGTTGCTAAAACAATGGATCGCATCTCTTCTTGAACAGGGCGTCAATCCTAAGAATATTGTATTTTTAACTGGAGAAACCATCGTTGACCATATGAGTCTGATTTCTGTTATACAAGATCAACTTAGCTCTATGGATCAAGACCAAATTGGCTTTCTTATCGTTGATGAAGTGACATATATCAAAGAATGGGATAGAGGTATTAAATATTTAGCTGATTTAGGAAAATTTGAAAATACCATTGTGATGCTTACAGGATCTGACTTAATGCTAATGCAGGACGCACGTAAAAGGTTCCCAGGTAGACGAGGTGCAGCAGAACAGGTTGATTTTCATCTTTTCCCTCTATCTTTTAAAGAATTTGTTGATATGAAAGAAGGGACGAATATACATGCAATAGATACTTTGTTTCGTTTATTTGATACATATTTACAGCACGGTGGCTTTATGACAGCTATCAATGATTTTGCTCAATATGGTCATATTAAAAAATCAACCTATACAACATATAGTGATTGGATTAGAGGAGATTGCCTAAAACGTTATAAAAAAGAAAGCTATCTTCAAGAATTCCTAAAAGCAATAATGGTAACTTATGGGACGCAAATCACGTGGAATAGCTTAACACGCCGTGTATCCTTTATCGAACATCATAGAACATTACAGGATTATGCTGATTTGCTTGCGTCTATGGATGCAGTTCTCATCCAATCTGCGTTATTAGAGCATAAACTAGTAGGCGCACCAAAAAAAGCAAAGAAACTTTGGTTTACAGATCCATTTATCTTTCACGCTATAAAAACTTGGTTATGCCCAGAAATGGTCGGACCGAATACGTCTGTGTTTGTTGAAAACATAGTTGTTGCACATAGTATGCGTCATTATCCAACGTATTATATTAAAGCAGAAGGAGAAGTTGACGTTGCTTATATTAAAGACAATCAATTCTGGCCAATTGAAGTGAAATGGACAAATCAGCTGCATCCTAAAGATTTAAAGCAGGTGCAAAAATATAAAAATGGTTTAATTCTTGGTAAAAACAAAGAAGCTACACAAATCAATGGCCTACCCTGTCTACCTTTACCCCAATATCTCTATGAAAATAGCTAATATTCAGTTTTTCTCCACATCTTTCTCCCAATAATTTTGGATAAAATCTGAGTTTTACGTGGTTTTTATATTTGCATTGTGAGATAACTGTCAATGGCAATATTTTTAATAACAAGGTACCAGCGCCTCTTTCTTTGCGTTTTTAACAAAATACAATAACTTGCATATTCTGCGAATATGCGCAGAATTCTTAGGGAAGCAACCATATATTCGATTGAGTGCCTCTTGATAAAACCTGATGGCTTCTTGCGGCATTCCTTTTGCACGATATAAGTCCCCTAAATATTCTAAACACCGGTAACAATCACAAGATTGTTTTTCTTTCTGTGATGTATAAGCTTTTTGTAACAAAAGTTCTGCTTGCGCATAATCACCACTCAGATAACATAAACGCCCCTGCCCTACTAAAACATGAAATCGCCGCGGATATAATTGACCAAATGTGTGCGTATAAATTTTATCAATTTCCTTGAATAAATCAGAGGATTTTTTAAATTCACCTAAGTACATATACGCATAGGCCAACGGTAAAGAAACATGACCAATCCGCGGATGATTGGGTTGAAAATGTCGCTTGTTAATAGACACTACTTGCTCAAGCATTGCTTGTGCTTCTTTATATTTCCCTTGCTCTAAATATAAATAACTCAAATAGCTCTTACTCCATGCTGTATGAATATGATTTTCACCATACTGCTGATTATGGGATTGAAGGGCATCGTCAACTTAACCTTAAGAAGTCAAACCATGTTTTTGTTTTCTGAATTTTAGGCACAAAGGATCTGATGGGATGCTTCGTTCCAAATGGACAAAGCATCCCCGAAAGCTTCTCGTCTTCGAAATGCTGGTTTTATA
>DAHXKW010000137.1 GCA_027366195.1 Alphaproteobacteria bacterium
TCTGTTGGGTGAGCAGTTTTACGGATATTTTTACTTCGTAGAATAGATAAAATATCTTCTGCATTTTCTGCAAGATAGGCACCTTCTTTGATAAGCTTATTTCCTCCGCGTAATCTTATTAAAAACTGCCAAACATGTTGAATCATCAGGTAGAATCATTCCTAACGTATGGCAAAGATTCAGCCTAGATTTTAAATCAGGCAATATAATAGACCACCGACTTGGCGGTTTTTTTGCCGTCATAAGCCAAAATTTGTTTTCTTTTTCTATAGCTTGAAGTGCATTGAATAAACCAAATAACCACCTTTCATCACGAATAAGATCTGCATTATCTAATACAAAATAATCCGCTTGGTGGACCAAATCTTCAGGCGCTCCCTGAATCATCTCTGGCGTAATCCAGACACATCCTTTATGCCTTTCGCGCCAGATGTTCGCCAAATGAGTTTTGCCCGCACCCGATGGGCCAAAAATACAAGAAAACGGCGTCTTAAACTCATATGGCCACCGCACAATCCAATTATATGCTTCAACATTACAAGGCCCTACATGGAAAACATTCTCGCGATAATCTGTTGGGAATTTTAATTCTAAACAAATTTGTCGCTTTGTAATATTCATCCTAAAATGCCTAAAGTTTTAAGTTTTCTATACAAGGCCGTTCTTTCCATGCCAATAGCATGTGCCACGTTTTGAACATTAAAATCATGTTTGGACATATGATGTAACAAAAAATCTTTTTCGAAGTGTTCACGCGCTTCGCGAAGTGGCAAATGCAAATATTGTGTTTGCTCAGCTAGCTGGTAAAATTCTTGAGGAAGGTGCTGAAGACTAATAACATCAGATTCAAGTCCCATAAGAACCATCCATTGAACAATTAAACGTAGTTGAAATAAATTAGCTGGCCATTTGTGATTCTCAAAAAAGCGAATAGCTTCTGGGTCCATACGTTTAGGAACAATATGTAACATACGACAATATTGATTAATAATTGTCTGGACCATATCTCCGATATCTTTAAAACGATCCTCTAGGGAGGGTAAAGAAATTTCATATTGCCTGCATAATACATATAACTCTGGAATTAGAGCAGATTCAAGAGCTTGATCACTTCGCTGAGAAGAAAAAATGATTCTAACATTAGATTCAATTTCCTCATTACCACCAACACAAGTAAAGTGACCTGTTTGTATATATTTAATAAGCCGGCGCTGTATATTCTTAGAAAGTAAAGTAACTTCATCAAAGAATACGGTACTTAAGTGATATTGTTCTAAAACACCTATGTTCTTATGCCGTTGCAATTGTTTAACTTCTAAGCCGAAGATAAAACTTTCCAAATGCAACTGATCAGCTCCAGACAAAACAATATGTTTAAATGCACTTAGCCTACGTGGAGATAAACGGTGAATAGTACGGGCCACATCATAATGACCTGCACCTAACGGTCCTGAGATAAATATAGGATGGTTCTGTGGCGCAATGCGCTCTAAAGTAGCACACAGATTCTGAGTAGTAGGAGATACCCCTGACAAAACAACATCAATGTAGTTGCCATGCTTTTCAAAATCTTCAATTTGATTTTGTATGCGACTTTGAGTTAACGCACGATCTACAATTAATAACAATTTTTCAAGTGAAAACGGCTTTTCTAAAAAGTCAAAAGCGCCTTTGCGTAAGCTAGCCACAGCTTTTTCGATCGTTGCATGTCCTGAAATCATAATAACTGGCAAAAATGGATGTTCTTTTTTTATTTGTTCCAGAATTGTAATGCCATCGCGCTCTTGATTGCCAAGCCAAATGTCTAAAATAACAAGGTGCGGACAACGTGAATGCAACTCAGCAATACCATCTATACTATTAGAAGCACAACGGGTTTGATAACCTTCATCCCGCAATACTAACTCCATTGTGCGCCTGATATCTTCCTCATCTTCAATAATCAAAATATCTGAGCGAATTAATGAAATAACGTTATCTTTGTTTTCTGTATTTGAAGCCGATTTTAACAATCGCACCCCCCTCTTGCCCATTAGAAAAACGTAAACTTGCACCATGATCATGCAGTATTTTTGCCACAACTGCAAGGCCAACCCCTGTACCACCCTTGCGTTTCGTGACATATGGCTCTGCTAATTTATGCATTATTTCCTTATCAAATCCCGGCCCATTGTCACGAATTTCTAGCCAAATCGTATGTTCTTCTGCCGTTAACTCAATATCTACTATCTTCTCACCTTTATTTGATTCATTCAATATTAAAATGGAATTCATTATCAAGTTATTTAATACTTGCTGGATCTGCGTCTCTTCTCCCTGAATAATAGCCTGCGAAATATTTGTCATAAAATTAAATCGAAAATCACTGTGTGATGCCTGGTAAAACGTGACTATTTGCCGACATATATGAACCAAATCAATACTTTGAGTATTAATAGATGTACTCTGGGAAAATGACGTCAACTCACGTACTAATGTAGAAATCGTTTGTACCTGCCTTGACACAACATCTAAATAATCTAAAAAAATTTCTTGCTGCTCTTTCGGAAAATCTTTCATAATTCTTCGTTTTAAACGCTCTGCTGAAAGTTGTATCGGCGTGAGAGGATTTTTGATCTCATGTGCAATACGTTTTGCGATATCTCTCCAGGATTCCTGCTTTTGGGCAGCTAACAAATCTGTAACGTCGTCAAAAACTATCACAGATTGTATTGGAACATATTTTAACACTCCAACATAAACTTGTAACCTTCTAAGCCCTTGAGAGTTAGTAATATATGTATCATGCCCCTGTATCCCAATTTGCCCGTACTGCTGAAAAACAGTATATAATTCATCTGATAAATCCTGGAGTAAATTACCCGGCTTAATGTCAATACCAAGTATGGTTCTAGCCATGCTATTTGAATGAATAACTTGCCCATGTTGATCCACAAGAATTACACCTTGAGAAATGTGCGCAATAATCATATCAGTTAGATCTTTTTCATGCTTGATAGATTCATGTTGCTGATAAATATGGTCTAGCATCATATTGAAAGTCTTTGGTAAAGCACTAAGCTCGTTCCTACCTGTTGGTAAGGCAGCACGAATACTACAATCACCTTGCTTGATTTTGATAGCTGTTGAAATGAGATCTGAAATAGGCTTCATCAACCATTCAACCAACATAAATCCAAAAGAAATAGACACCAGAATAACTAAACAAGTTAATAGGGCCATGAGCAACTTGAGGGTGACTTTACTGTTCTCTTTTTGCATTTCAAGCCCTGTAAAATTTTTAACGGCATTTAAAGCATGGTCTATATTTTTTGTGATTTTATGGTCTAACCTCTTACAAACGATTAGCATGAGAAACATATTATCAAACATGCCTATGGGCGATATTACATATAAACTATCTCTGATTCTGACAGATTTCTGTAGCTTCGAAGTGAAAACCTCATAGACATCTAGGGCTGAAACTTCATTGTTATGATACCCTTGGCCAACCCATGCAATTGGCTGCATACTCTGGTTAATAATAGTCGCTTCAGAAAATGAAAACATAGAGGCTTCAAGCTTTAGGCTTCTTTGCAATAATTCTGCCAGTTCACTACCTGTTTTGTTATGAAAAAACTCTCGAATTCTAATGATAATAGCATCTGAAGCTGTTGATAATGTTTGCAAATTCTCATCGATATATGTTTGCGCAACGTTTTGTGAAACTTGTAAAGATGTCTTTACAGGCTCTCCAAACCAAGATTCGATACCTTGTTGAACAAATGTCAAATTAAACAGAAATACAAGCAAACTAGGTATTGTTAAAACAGCATTTACAATAAGAATATGCTTTCGATAGACCTGCTTATTAATTTTTTTTCGTTTCCCCCAAAGCTCCAGTGCGCGGAAAAAAATTAAAATAGCAAATATACTGATACAAAATAAGTCAGCATCAGAGATAGTTTATATGTAATATCGCCCA
>DAHXKW010000157.1 GCA_027366195.1 Alphaproteobacteria bacterium
AATAACATCCTAACTGTATACGATCTTAAGAAAGATAAGGTTCTTTTTGAAAAAACCCTTAACAATTTCTGTTCTTGAAGCCACTATTAATTTACCATCTTGTACGAAAGGTGTAGTGATAATATCTTGAGGTAATTTTGCTTGGTATAAAGCTTTTCCGCTCGTAATTTCGACAGCCGTAAGTGTGTTACCTTTGACAACAAACAAATATTTATCATACAAACAAGGTGCTAGATAGGTTTGGATACTTGGCCTTTGCCAGGCGAGCCTTCTTTCTTTTAGATCTAAGCAGATTAACCCAGTATCTTTTTTAGCCAGGTATAATTTATTTCCATCCACAATAGGTGTAAATGGCGTATTTAGCGTTAGTTCACTAACACTTGTGCTGGGATAAACCCAATGTGGTTCTTTTGTTTCCATGTCTAAGATAACCACATCACCTCCAGCGGCGACAAAAATGATATTATTTTCCCATGTTGCCAATCCAGAACTTCTGTCATTTTGGAAGATATAGGTTTCATGCTTGCTGTGTGTATAGCGCCATAACTCATCACCAGAGGTTGCGTCAAAACAGATGAGGTCATCGGTTTGGGTTTGAACAAATATTTTTTGATTTTTAATTAAAGGACGTTTCGTAATTAAATTGTTAAGGGTTTTTTCAAAAAGAACCTTATCTTTCTTAAGATCGTATACAGTTAGGATGTTATTTAAAACAAGGGCTAAAACACCGTCTTTTACACTGAGCAAAGCTGGTTTGTCTATTGTAAAGGGTAGAGGTTTAAGGTCTTGTTTTTTCTGTAAATCGTAATGCTGTAAATGCTCATTCTTGGTGTAATACAGGATATGGTCAATGACTAAAATGTTGACGAGATTGTCGTGCACTAAGATGATCGGACTGATTGTGTTTTTTGAATTCTTTATATAGTTAGTGTGGGGTAAAATTTCTCCTTGATAGGTGTCGATAGTTACAGGTTGGATGGGTGCGATTGAGATGGTTGTATTAATAACTTTTAATGTGTCTCCACTTTCTGTATAAACAACTGTGCGGTCGCCATTATCAGGAAGAATGATCAATTTTTTTTGCCCACAACTAACACATGAAAAAAACAGAGCTGATAATAACAGAGAGGAAAAACGATATTTCATAGTATTTATTGGTACAATGGTGATATCACAGCATACGCTATATCAGTGCAGATGAAAAATCCATTCATTGTTTTTGGTATAGACCCAACGTTTCAAATTGACCTGAACGTACTGACTGTTTTATATAGGCGGCTAGTGACAGAACATCACCCTGACCGAGGGGGGGACTCTAATACGATGGAAGATATTAATAATGCTTATCGAAGGCTTAAGGATCCTCTTAAGCGTGCAGAGATTTTATTAGAAAACAGAGGGGTTGCCATTAATCATGAAGAGACATGTCAGGATCCTGATTTGCTTTCAGAAGTATTCGAATTGCGTTTGAATCCCGACCCATCGGAAATTAAGCGAAAAAAAGAAATAGCTACGCAATCTTTTGAGGAGGCTTTTATGATGCAAGATGTCGAAGGTATGTTGCGTTTTTATTGGAAACTTATGTATTTGCAAAAAATAAATCCGATTTCTTAAATTATTATTAACTTTTGATCACTACTTATATTTTAGAATTAATATAACCAGGGAGATTATTATGATGGATAACAAATGTGGTCATAGCCATCATTGTTGTGGTGGTCATGATTATGAAAATTATTGCGGCGGCCATGAAGATAAATATTTTGGTGAACATTATGGACACCATCATTGTGAGCATCATCACTGTGAGGATTTATTTTTTAAATTTTTAATGCATAAGAAGAAGAAGCATTTGTGGCATAAAATTGCTTTTATGAAGGCTTTGGTGCACGCCCTAGAAGAGCCTGATTCAGATAAAAGGCGTTATGCTATTATTTCTATTCTGAGAAAGAAGATTGATGGTTGTGAGTGCCGGCTTGGTAAATTTGAGTAAAACGTAATTTTTGTTTTCCGTTCTCATCTTCAAAATAAGTAAATTTTTTATGATTCAATGTAACGATCTTTTTCTCAATTAAGTTAGTACGAAAATTTGATATGGCACTATCAGCTATATTATCTTCTAAAATATAATTTTTAAAAATTTGGATAAATAGGTAAGGCGAAAGATCGAGCAGAGGCTCTAAATCAATGTCCTGTCCATGAATATGTTTTTGTGCAAAATTAAAGGCTAAATCGTTAATTAAATCATCAGCTTCTTGCAATTTTTGATAGGTCCTTAGAAATCCCGTCATTATATCCATATGTGCAAGCCATTGACGCATACGAACGCGCTCAAATTGCTGATTGTTGTTGGAGGGGTCAGATACGTATGGCTGATCTTGTAAAGCAGTTTGTAATTCTTTTTGTGTAAGATTCAGAAACGGGCGAACTATATCTATACCATAGAGTGTCCTGATGGGTTTTAAAGCACACAATCCTTTCAAAGAAGAGCCCTTCGTAAGGCGCATCAAAAAAGTTTCAAGCAAATCATTTGCATGATGTGCTGTTAATAAGTAATTATAATGATTTTTTTTACACCAATCTGATAATAATTGATAGCGAGCCAGGCGTGCTTTTTCTTGCAAACGGGTTTTAAGAGGGGGGTGGTCCCAGGTCAAAATAGTATTTGCAAGGCCAATTCCTGTACACAGCTTGCTGACATATCTAGCTTCTTGAGTCGAGTCTTCTCGTAATTGATGATCCACAATTAATCCATGAATTGTTGAATTGTGATTTTTTTGGTACTGAAGTGCCAACTTTGCCATGGCCATGCTATCTGGTCCGCCAGATATAGCAAGGGCAAAGCGATTGATATGATTTGTATTTAAAATATGATCAAGATGCTGATAGGGAATCAAGATTGTACAGATGTCATATTACTTCTTATAATTGAATCATAACTCCAATCATTTGGGCAAAGGTGAGGATTGAAGCCATTACCAGGCCAAAGACAGGTTGGAGTGATCGTTATGTTAAAGCGCATATGGATTTATTATCATCAAAAGAAGCAGAAGAATGGGTGGCCGTGATTGATGAGTTCGGAAAATTATTGTTGTCGTATATAAAGACCAATGTTTTTCAAAATGAATCTGTGAAACGACAGCAAAAATTATTGGAAGAGTTTTGTGATATTTGGCAGTTATCTTATAGTATCGGTTTACTGGCCATATTGCATCAGTACCAACACCTGCAAGATATCATGGTTTTTGTAGATACCTGGAAAGAGTTTTACTATAAATCAAAAGGGCTATTTTGCATGTATATTCAAGCTCCAGTTTTACTATCAAACATCGAAATAGATAATGTTTTACAACTTTTTGGTTTATCGAGGCAGCTGTGTATAATAACCCAACATGTTAATTCGAGTTTGATAAATGGATTGGTTGTTGAATGTAGTGGAAGACGTTTTGATACAACGATACTTACTCAATTGAAATCAGTGCAGAGGATATTATCAGCATGACTTTAAAGCCTTCTGAAATTTCGACCTTACTTTCCAAACGTATTCAAGAAATGTCTTTACAACAAGCTGTTGTTCAGGAAGTTGGAACAGTTTTATCCGTTCAAGATGGTTTAGCTAATTGTTCAGGGTTGGATGGGGCTTTTTTTGAAGAATGTGTTGAAATTCATACTTCCTCAGAAGAAATTATTTTAGGGATTATTACCAATTTAGAAGATGATCATGTCTGTGTTTCATTGTTGGGTGATGATCGACTTGTTTCAGAAGGTGATCGAGTTATACGGCTTAAGCGTACATTAATCGTGCCTGTGGGGATGGCCCTTCTTGGGCGGGTTGTTGATGCCCTTGGGGAACCAATTGACGAGAAAGGGCCTATCAAGGCTGAGACTCATTTGCCTGTAGAGCGACCAGCGCCATCTATTATGGACCGGCAGACCGTTCATGAGCCTGTCAAAACTGGTGTAACCATTATAGACTCTATGATTCCAATAGGTCGTGGACAGCGAGAACTGATAATTGGAGATAGGCAAACAGGGAAATCTTCTTTGGCTATTGATGCGATACTGAATCAAAAAGAATACAATCAGAAAGCTACTTCTGATAGAGATAAGCTTTTTTGTATCTACGTAGCTATTGGTCAAAAACGCTCAACTTTAGCTCGGACAGTGCAGCTTTTGAAAGATAGAGGGGCACTTGATTATACAATCGTTGTTTCTGCAACGGCTTCCGATCTGAATGCGCTTCAGTATTATGCACCCTATGTTGGCACAACTATGGGTGAATATTTCCGTGATAGTGGCATGCATGTATTGATCGTATATGACGACCTGTCAAAACATGCGGTTTCGTATAGGCAGATGTCTTTGCTGATGCGAAGACCTCCTGGACGAGAAGCTTATCCAGGAGATGTTTTTTACATTCACTCACGTCTTTTAGAGCGTGCGGCAAAAATGTCAGATGAGCGAGGGGGAGGGTCTTTAACGGCATTGCCGATTATTGAAACGCAAGCGGGTGATTTGGCGGCTTATATTCCTACAAATGTTATCTCAATTACAGATGGACAAATTTTTTTGGCAACGGATTTGTTCTACAAAGGTATGCGCCCAGCGATTAATATTGGCATTTCTGTAAGCCGTATTGGTTCCGCAGCGCAAACACCTGAGATGAAAAAAGTGTCTGGAAAACTTAAATTGGATTTGGCTCAATACCGTGAAATGCAAAATTTTTCTCAGTTTGCTACAGATATCGATGAAGCCACACGTCAGTTTCTAGACCGGGGAGATCGCATTATGATGTTACTTCGGCAAAGAAATTATCATCCTCTCCGTTATGAGACGCAAATCTGGTTATTGTACTTGGTAGATCAGGGTTTTTTAGATCAGATACCTTTGTATCAAATTCAGGATGTTAAAGAAAAATTGGTTGAATATATTGATTCGAGTGCTGTTAATGAAAAAACAGATTGGAAGAAGCTTATTAACTCTTTTCTTTAAAAAAATCTATGAACTGTTTAAGTACTGCATGAGGTGCAAGGCGCTCTTGAAGTGGTAGGTCAGAGGCTTTGATGTTATTTTCTGAGAAATAAGTTACGCACATTTCTTGGAAAAGTGCCCAGGGTAAAGCGTCTAGATCATTATTGGGTACGAGTGCTGAAAAATGATTATCTCCATTTCTTCGATAAAGGTATGCTGTTAAACGAGCACTTGAGTCAACATTCCTTTCAAAGAAAAGAGGCTGAGGTTGATGATCTTCGAGATATTGAATAGCTTTTATCGGTCTTAATGTGGCAAAGAAAGGAAGCATGTCATCGGGAATGGTTGTCGTTTTTAGTAGCCAATTTAAAACAGCTTCGGAGTTGTCAGGAGTTTTGGGGAGAGGATTTGTTGTGGTAGATATATTAGGATCTCCAGATAGTGTTGTTATTGTTTCCGTCCATGTTTTTCCAGAAAAACTTTTGCCATTAAAATTGTTT
>DAHXKW010000036.1 GCA_027366195.1 Alphaproteobacteria bacterium
AGATCTCTGCCCTGACGGATATACGCTTTACGAAAGCGATAATGTGAAAATGAAATTCCCAACCAAGCAATAAATCCACTTAAACCGCCAATATTTAAGAGCCAATTGTAAATCACGCCATTTCCAAAAAAAGAGGATAAAAATGCGGAGAAGCCAATTAATGTAGTTAAATAAATCGTGTTTAGTGGAACTCCGCGATGATTTACTTTGTTAAAAATTTTCGGTGCTTTTCCTGATTTTCCGAGTGCCCATAACATTCTTGATGATGCATACATTGCACTGTTTCCAGCAGACAACACGGCAGTTAATATTACTGCATTCATTAATGAAGCTGCAAACGCCAGCCCTGCTCGTTTAAATACTAAAGTAAATGGGCTCACAGCAATATCATTAAGTCCAGAATCTAATAGCCGCGGGTCAGTATAAGGTAAGATAAAACCAATTACGATAATTGCCAAAACATAGAAAATTAAAATTCTCCAAAAAACTTGTCTTATCGCTTTTGGTACGCTTATTCTGGGATTATCGCTTTCCCCTGCAGTGAGGCCCACTAATTCTGCACCTGAAAACGCAAATCCAGCAATAAGTAATACGCCAGCCATTGCGTTAAATCCACCATGGAAAGGGGAACCTCCTAATAGAAAATTACTAAAGCCAATGGCATGACCTCCAAATATCCCCACAATCATAGCTAGACCGATAAGTATAAAGAGAATAACAGAAGCAACTTTTACCATTGAGAACCAATATTCACCTTCTCCATATCCTCTAACTGAGAAAATATTGAGCGCTAAGATCAAAGCCATAAATAACGCACTCCATACAACAGCTGGAATATGTGGAAACCAATACTGCATGATCAGGGCTCCGGCTGAGAGTTCAGCAGGTATCGCGCTCGCCCATAAAAACCAATAATTCCAACCCAAAGCAAAACCTAAAGCAGGGTCCACAAATCTAGACGCGTATGCCTCGAATGAACCAGCTATGGGCAAAATAGTGGCCATTTCACCCAAGCTTGAAACAACGAAATACACCATTATTCCTATAATAATATAGGATAAAAGTGCACCTCCTGGCCCAGATTGACTAATGGCGCCACCACTTCCCAAAAATAATCCTGTACCAATAGTACCGCCGATTGCAATCATCGACAAATGCCTGGTTTTTAATTTTCGTTTCAATCCAGAAGATGAATCTTGGGATACAACATCTGGATTATTGATTGTATCCGTTTTCAATGATTCCATTAAAATTCCTCCTTTTATACTTTTCCGGTATTGTATATTGTATATTGTATATTGTCAATTAGATTGAGGTTTTTATTATAATGGGACATTCAATTGAAGGTTACCTCATAAAAATAGAATGTGATAATTACCATCTATGTAGTGTTATTTTTGATTTTTCCCACTATATATATTGAAAAATAGACCTAAAACTATTTGAATATTCTTGTTATTACCTCGATAAATCAAGTGATTGTAAAAAAAATCGATATTAAATTGACAAATTTAAAAGTATACAATATACAATATATTTATAGCGTTGGATTTTGATTTAGATAATGAGACCTGAATTTACTGAAAAATAAAGGATGATGGAGGAATCATTTTGGAAAATACAAATTCTGATGAAATTCGAATGGGAACAAAATCTGTTTGGGCTGGAGAAAGAGAATTTAGAGCATACGGGGCTACACAAATTCCTGTTGTTGTTAGTGTTACTTATGAGCATGAGGATGTTAGTAAATGGTATGAAGTCGCAATGGGACGACAGCCAGGCTATATTTATTCAAGGAACTCAAACCCAACGTCGGAAGCTTTAGAAAAAAAAGTTAGCATTCTTGAAGGGTCAGAATCCGCAGTTAGCTTTTCAACTGGTATGGCGGCAATAAGTGGCACTTTATATACCTTATTGCGACCTGGGGATCGCGTTGTTTCGGTGAAAGATACTTATGGTGGTACAAATAAGATATTTACTGAGTTTTTACCACAAATTGGTGTTGAATCTGTTCTGTGTAATACCACTGACGATGAAGAAATTATTAATGAAATTACTAAAGGCTGTAATGTGCTTTATTTGGAAACGCCTACAAATCCGACTTGTAAAATTATTGATATAAACAAATTTGCTTTAATTGCAAAAAAATACGGAAGTATTGTTGTAGTTGATAATACGTTTGCAACCCCAATTAATCAAAATCCAATCAAGCTTGGTGCTGATCTGGTCGTGCACAGTGCGACTAAGTTTCTTGGAGGACATGCAGATGCCATGGGGGGAATTGTGTGTGGTCCAAAAGATTTGATTCAAAAAATATATCACTACCGAGAAATCAATGGTGCAGTATTGGATCCTTGGTCAGCGTACTTAATAATTCGGGGAATAAAAACTCTCAAACTCCGAATTAGTCAACAACAAGAAAGTGCACTTTCTATTGCTAAATATCTACAGTCAAAAAAATTAGTCGATGCAGTAAATTACCCGGGTCTTGAAACTCATCCTGGACATTCTATTGCTACAAAACAAATGCATGGGTTTGGCGCTATGCTGAGTTTTTCAATATTTGGTGGTCTAAATTCAGCTGGAATACTCCTTCCAAAACTTAAGTATGCAAATATGGCAGCAAACCTGGGATCTGTTGAAACAACTTATGGACCTGCTAGAACAACTAGCCATGTGGAGTGTACTGAAGAAGAACGGCAGGCTTTAGGTATTGCCGATGGGTTAATTCGAATTTCAGTTGGAATAGAAGACACTGCTGATTTAATTGATGACTTAGATCAAGCTTTTGAGCATCTGGAATCTTGTCTTGATGCTAGTAATTAGGATTAGATGAGCAATTTATTAGGCATTGTACAGAATGAGGGGGCGAGGATATGTCACATAAGTTAGCGTTTGTAGGATTCGGAACGGTTGGGCAAGGCCTGGCAGAGATTTTACTGAACAAGAAAGACGAATTGAGGGAAATCCTGAATGAAGATATTCAGGTAGTTGCGATTAGTGATGCGCAAAAGGGCTCACTGTATCATTCAGACGGCCTAGATTTGGAGCGAGTCTTAGCCGTAGTGCGTGAGGCTGGAAATCTGAATAAGTATCCAGATTCGCCAGAACTTAGACGAGGGTGGGATAGCCTTCAAACCATTCGTCAATCTAATGCGGATACGGTTATAGAAGTTACTTTCACCAATGTTCACACGGGGCAACCGGCTATAGATCACTGTCGTGAGGCTTTTATTAATCGTAAGAATGTCGTGACAACGAACAAAGGACCTATTGCTTTAGCTTATGATGAATTGTCAAGTTTGGCAGAGAAAAACGGTGTTCAGTGGGGTTTTGAAGGAACCGTGATGAGTGGAACCCCATCTCTAAGAATGCCGCTAGTATCATT
>DAHXKW010000041.1 GCA_027366195.1 Alphaproteobacteria bacterium
TGTAGCCAATCAATTTACGACTCAATTAACGGATGAGATACGTGATGCGGTTTTTGGAAACATGGGCACCATAGTATCCTTTCGTGTCGGCCAGAATGACGTAGATATACTGGCGAAATATTTCCAGCCTGTCTTTGAGGCGTAAATTGATTGGCTACAATTAGATTTAAGTGATATTTACGCGCCTCGGACATTATTGTCGCAAAGGAATCTGTCGAAAAATTTTGGAACTCATCAACATAAAGAGCGAAATCCTTACGCTCACTCTCTGGTATGTTGGCACGACTCATGGCAGCTGCTTGGAATTTCATCACAAACACCATGCCTAGTAGTTTAGAGTTTAATTCTCCGGTACGACCTTTGCTTAGATTAACCAATAAAATTTTTCCGTTGTCCATAACTTCTCTTAGATCAAAAGCACTTTTTGTTTGGCCTATAATTCTACGCATCATTTCATTCGATAAAAATGCACCGAACTTACTGACAAACCAGCTTACAACCTCTCCGAATTCATTAGATCTCTGGCTGACGGGCATTTCTTTTTGCCAAAATTCCACGACATTTGGATCAGTTACATATTGAAGTTTTTGTTTGACGAATGCTGGATCTCTAAATAGCTTCGGTATATCTATAAAAGTACCCCCCGAAGGATCAGCCATTACAGTTAAGGCCGCATTGCGAAAAAGATGTTCGTATCTGGGACCCATAATTCCTTGGTGTTGAGGGTCATACAATTTATAAAGCATATTTAGAGCTTCCTGTATCAAAAAATCCTTCTGATCAACATTCTGAAACTCGAACAAATTCAACCCCATCGGATAATCCATCTCTGAAGGGCAAAAATAAATTACATCCTCAGTCCGTTCTCTAGGTACCATGGCAAGCAGGCGTTCGGCCGTATCACCATGAGGATCTACAAACGCAAATCCATCTCCATTCAACATATCTTGCAGTGCTAAATTCTCTAGAAATGTAGATTTTCCGGTTCCGGTTTGACCAACAGCATACATATGTCTTTGCCGATCAGTCAAAGCAAGCCTGATCGGTTTTTTGGCTCCGCGAAAAAGATTGTACCCCAACAATAAACCCTGATCGGGCACATTGCGAGGACCATCGACCTGCTTGGAGTCCTGTCTACCTAGCTGTGAAGTTGGTATATTGCTCTGGTCAGGAAAATGAAATAATGTCGCCAGTTCAACGGAATTAAGGATCATTTTTTTTGCATTTCTAGGGAAAAAACGCATGATATACGAAACCACCAGTTCTTGTGTATTTTTTGAAGGAGTAAACTTGAACCCATTCTTGCCCGGAGCATCGAACAGAGCAAAAGCGGCTACGATATTGTTTAATATAGCTTGTGAACGCTGTGTTAAGTTAGACGACACGATAATTCGAATAAAAACCTCATAGCCCGAATATCTGGTCTTATCGTCTATGGAGTCCAATATAGATTGATCCAAACCAGAAAGCTCGTGACCGTTTGAGTTCTCTTGACTATGGTCGGAGGGCGGTTTGATAAATGCAGTGGCTAGCTGGGCCGCAAACTTGGCAATCTTACCAAAACCCTTCTTGCCGTTGTCTCCTTTACGTTTATGTAACGCAATTGCGGAAGCTGTTTTACGCCAAGATGGATGAGCTGGTCGTATCAGGATTTGAATACCGACTCCATCTTCCTTGTCTAGGTTTGCCAATGCATTCAAAAGACCCTGCAATGCGTCTCGTTTTAATTCTTGGTAAGTGGATATAGGATAACCGTAAGGTTCTTTTAGGCTCATCTCACCACCCAGCGTTCCCGCTATTTTGCCGGCTGGATTAAATATATTTTTGTCCTCTACCTGCTCAAGTCTGGCGGAAGGATACGCACTGACTACCGCTTGCTTCACGACGTCAATTAACACAAAAGGCACTTCTATATAAAAGTATACAAACCCTCGCGCCCCTACTATCTCAAATGCAAAATGGCGCTGACCATAGAGTCTGTCTTTGAAATTCTTTCGATAGGTACTGGCTATTATGTTGTAAATAATTTGCGCCCTAGATATATTTTCTTCCAAAACATCTCTGGTATCACGGCCATTGTTCTGAATATCTTCGCTTGGTGGCGGTAGATGAATCAGTAATGTAACCATTTTTAGTCCACGTTCGTAGCTTTTCCGTTCATAATATTCTTTCTGCAGGAACAAAAATACTAAAGGGACAACCAAACCCACTACCACTACCGCGACAAGCAAAGCTACCGCAACATTTAACATACAAACTTACCGTTCTTTGGCATAATATCTTTTCCTGATATATTCGGCCTTAATATTAGCTACTAATTTAGAAAGTAATGCCGGATCCTCGCGATACGAGGATACGACTCGTTTCGTAACTTCAATCCATTCTTTTTCGATACGATCTGACTCAATAGCTGTTGGTGGAGTAGATACAGTATCGTTGAGTTGTGGTTGAACGGCCCCATTAATCGGCTGTTGCAAACCATTGATGCCGACACTAGAGACTAGGGGGGGTGAAGCTTGATTATTCGATTGCAAAGGATGTAGGTTTGGTTGCTGAGTTCTCGACTCCGGGGATACCGACATTTTCGTCTCAGCACCCTCGGCCGATGACACATTCTCGCCACCACTATTAGGCGCGGGTAAGGTTATGCCGGATTGTTCAAAGTTATTTGGGTTCATTGGTCTATATTATATCAAGGTCGTCGTCCTCTCTCCATCTTCATGTCACTTAGTACGGCTCAACGTAAGTGTTTTGCGCTAATACGATCGGCGTAGCCCCAAAGTATGCCAAACAACACAACTATTATCACAAGATCACGTATAGAGAATTGTCCCGTAGACTCAAGCAGCAGGCATACGGTGACAGCTAAGGAGATAATTAATGCCCTAGGATTAATTCGTTGATGTATATATGCTTACGTCGGGTCTTTTTTTTCGTGAGAATGGTCCAGCGAATAATGATAAAAGAAACGTTACTATTGCGCATCAACGAATTAATCCTAGGGCATTAAT
>DAHXKW010000048.1 GCA_027366195.1 Alphaproteobacteria bacterium
GATGGCGAGAATATCGAAATCTTTTTCTATATTTCTTCTTAACTGGTTATCTTGGCAGATTAATCTACATGTTACATCTTTAGACAAAAGGTTTTTTTGTTTAATTTCTTTTAATTTCCTCTTGAATTTATATATCATTGATAAGTGATTGTAACGTTTATGTAGAATATCAAGGTCGTGAGGATTTTTGAAACATTCTGCAAGATCCTTTCTACTGGATGTTTCAGTTTTGTGCATCATCTTATGAATACGCATTTCTACGGTTCTAAGTCCAATACCCAGAATATCTGCTATTTCCTTGTTCGCTAAACGAACAATAAGACAAGATAAAACATCAATTTGTTTATCCTTGATAAAACCATAAAATTCAAGAGGAAATTAAAAGAAATTAAACAAAAAAACCTTTTGTCTAAAGATGTAACATGTAGATTAATCTGCCAAGATAACCAGTTAAGAAGAAATATAGAAAAAGATTTCGATATTCTCGCCATCCGATATTATAAACACAAACAAGGGATAAAGATCATTGATGTTAAGGTTTATGAGAATTATCCATTGACCTTTTTTAATGTACTCAAACAACTCATTACTCATCCCTTTATAGAAGATGCAATGAAAGAGTTTACCCCTTCTCCTATTTTTTCTCCTCCTTCTATAATAACGCCGATTAACTCAGTCTCGCTAAATTTTCAGAAAAATGATATGCGCAGTCCAACTGAAGAAAACTCTTCTAAGGAGCTGAGGAAAACCCTTAATATACACAACATTAGAAATATATTCCTCATCAAATATTTGTTGGTTCTCTTTTTCCTAATTTCAGTAACGATAGCAGGTGCTATAATTTTTTTTAGGGTGACTGTACCCAGCCCTATCCTTCCGCAACAACCACTACCATTACCAGATAAGTCAGTATTACTACCACGAACAAGTCTCCTAAAAAGAATAACAAAAAGCTTTTCCAATAAAACTGGCATTAGCACAGTTGTTCTCCTGGGGTGTGGGGGAGCGGGCAAAACAACGCTTGCGAGGATGTGGGGGCAATCTTATCGACTTCACCATCCAAAAGCTATCGTTTTCCCAATTAATGCGCAAGACCGGGATTCACTCTCTAATTCTTTCAAGGAATTAGCAGCGCTTCTGGCAAAGTTTCTTTCTAAGCAAGCGGAGGTAGAGCGTATTAACCGGATAAAAAACGAAGCAGAAAAAGAAAAGGCACGCTTATCTTTTATTCAAGACGGACTGAAAATTTCTAAAGGATGGGTTCTCCTTTATGACAATTTAGAGGATCTAGAAAACTTTGCTTCTTATTTGCCAGTCGACGGCAGCATGTGGGGACAAGGTAAAGTGCTGATTACCACCCAAAACTCCCATATTGAGAGTATCCTCCAAATTCCCCGCCACAATATTATAAAATTAGATGCATTAACAGAAGAAGAGGCTGTAAAATTATTTACAATTACGCGCGGCCCTGAATTTTCTCAGTCAACCTATAATAATCCTGAAAAAATCCGCCGCTTTCTCAAATCTCTTCCTCCTTTCCCGCTTGATATATCAGTCGCAGCGCAGTATATCCAACATCACTCTTTGTCATATCAAACCTATTTAAAAGAATTAAACCAACAAAGCGACCGTTTATCTGAAAGTGAAAAAGAGTTGCTTGTTAGCAGTGGAAAAAGTGAAAAAGAAGCAAAGACACGTTATAGTATTATAAAAATGGCCCTAGAACGTATTTTAGAAGAAAATAAATATTTCAAAATTTTCTTGCTAATCACAAGTTTTATTGATTGCAACAATATCCCCATAGAACTATTAGAGTACAAAAGTGATGCTTTTGTTGTAAGACATTTTTTGGATGCTCTGAAAAAATACTCGTTAGTAACAGAAAATAGTCGTCCCAATGAATACCCGCAAACTTTTTCTCTGCATCGCAATATCCAAAACGCTTGTAAGACTTATTTAAAACATACTTTACAACTCACGCCGCATCATCTGTTGCTCAAAGAAGTAGGAGATACTTTAACCTCTTATATGAAACATGAAATAGTATACAGGCAAAATTTCTCGTGCATGAAGTTATTGAGTACACATGGTGAACACTTTGTACAGAATGAAAGATTAAATGTATCAGAGTCCATCAGAGGTGCAGTAGCAAGTATGGTAGGTAGTACTTATTATCATTTGGGAGAGACGCTGAAGGCCAAAGATTATCTTGAAAAAAGTTACACTTTATTACCCCATGATGCCTCACTCAAAAGTTTATATTGCTGGACGTCAGCTTATTTAGGTTTGATCTGCAAAAAGTTAGGTGATTTCCATACAGCAACGCTATATTTCGAACAAAGCATACAGGGGTATAAAACGTTAAACGATCGTGAGCAAGAAGGATATGCGCGTGTCCTTTCTTTCTTAGGGAGTTTATATTTAACCCTCAACAAGTTTAAAGAGAGCGAAACATTATTAGTGCAAAGCACTAATTTATATAGGAAATCATCCACATACAATAATAGCTTAAACTTTCCTGTAGCTCTTATACATTTAGGATGGGCCTATAGAGAGCAGGGGGAATATCAACAGGCGCAGGCTGTAACCAAAGAAGCTGTCGAAAAATGTGAGACACATCCGGGATTAGAAACATATTTAGGCCAGGCTCTGAAGCACCTGGGTTCTCTCTACATAGAGAGAGGTTTTTTCGAGGAAGCCAAAAACGTCCTTGAGAAAGCAGCTAATTTATATAAAAAACACAATGGAAAAACTGGGAGGAAATATATTAATTTTGGTAAAATAGATCTCCTTTTAGGACAAGCCTACGTGGGATTGGGGCGTTACCGAGAAGCAAAAAAATTAGCTCAACGAGCAGAACAATTTTTTGCAGAAAATCACTCAGATGATCCTGGCCGCCAAGCTCGCGGGTTTGCACTGCTAGGAGATATTTATCGTCAATTAGGACTATATCCAAAAGCACAATATTACCTGAAAAAAAGTAAAGCTTTACATTTGGAACTCTACGGAAAAGGCAACTTAAGAACTGCAAGAGTAAACTTATTATTAGGAAAACTATACATCAAGTTGGCCAAATACATCGACGCAGAGAAAGTATTAGAGGATAGTCTACCCTCTTACCAAACTAGAGTTCCTAATAATCATCCTTATATAGGGGAGCTGTATGTTTATCTGGGAGAAACTTATACCCATTTAGGAGATTTGCAAAAATCTCAAAAATTTCTGGAAGAAGGTCGGTCCATTCTTAAAGAAAGAGGCTTATCCCTGTTATAGTTTTATATATTCAAGGCTCTAAATTAAGCTTTTCCACTTCTGAATTTTATAAAATATTTCAATTATGAATTTGCGCAAAGTGGTAATTTTAAGTGAGTTTGATTTTTGAAAATCCTTATAAAACAATGATTTTAAAAGGTAGTGTAAATTAAACCGTCGTTTTTTGAGTGCTTTTGATATTGTTACCGGGCATGTTTCCCGAAATTTGTTTCATTAATTGATATTGTTTAAACTACTGTGTTAATGGTCTTCTTTATGGGTAATCGTAATGATATCTTTATTATTCGTATTATATGCTGCTGAATTAACTCCTACACCTAACAGATCTTATTTTCCTAGTTTTACAAAAGTGGCTTTTGTAGCGGGTATTACCATAACATATCTAACAATGTTAACAATAGGCGTTTCTGCTGACACGCAGGAGTATCAGCAGCATGCTAACGCCGTTGATCATTCTAGAGGTGGTCCTGGAGCTGTCATTATGCATGACAGTCATGCAAAAATCGATCGCGAGAAATGGTATCCTGATCCTTATGAAAGTAAAGAACCGGAAAAACAGCAGTATCACCTTGAGTCTAGTACAACTTTCATAATAAACGATAATGCAGAATACAAAAGTGTTGAAGGAAAGAAACATTCAAAGGGACCATACGCAGCCCTAGTTAGATCCTGTGTTCAGGAGGAGAATTTCGAACAACACACAACAGATATTTTATGTCACTTAATTGCCGAAGCGTTTCCTGATGATCAAGAAAAATTAATTACGTCGAAATCAAGAGGCCCGGTATTCATAGAACAGAAACGGCATAGGCATACTAAAACAAACTATTCGTGTAATACGCCATGTAACGATTATCAAATAAGTTCGACAGGTGTTAATATACCAGGATGTACCAGACATGATTTTTACGAATTTGATTCTTTTGATGATAGTGGGAAAAAAATACAAGATCGTGAGAACCGTTATGTTACTGATAGTATTGGAGAAATGCCTACAACTTTTGAAAATATTAGGATTCCAAAAATAGTAAGTCCGCATTTCGTGAAAACCGGAAAAGTCCAACGAAATCCTAAACCACCTAAGTTTTCACCTCGTGTTGATTTGTATTATCAAGAGTCAAATCGTAAAGTTTTACTTTGTCCCTCCGTGATTATACCAAGCACTTTATGTCAATCTGAACCAGACAATCTAATCCTCACATATTCTCAAGATTGCTCTGAATTAGAGCATGTTCAGAGGTATTTTGTAACTTGCAACATTGCAGGTTGGCCTGGGAAAAAAGAAGGAAAAGAAAATTTAGGAAAAGAGAAAACTAAAAAAATTTTTAAGAGAAAAAAACAGGATCCTGACGAGGATGAGAATGGAAATGCCGTTATTTTTGATGGACACGCTTGCTATAATACCGTTGGTGATAGTACACCAAGTAAATTGGTTGGAAGAAGGATTGAGCACTCATATTTTTGGAAATTTGTATCACCAGCATGTAGTGTGCGAACAGGAGAATGGGCAACTTATGATGAAATTTGGGAGGATGACGATGCAGACGGTGGAACATCGCAGATAATTGATTGTAAAATTCCTTGGGAACACTTGGCTGGAACATTCGGAGCACCTGCTGGTGCGATAATAGGTGTCCTGAGAGTTATAAAAATCATATGACTAGTTGAGACACACCCATTCACTAGGTGATAAAATTCATTAGTACTACAAAAGAAATTATTTAGAGATCTTCTTCTTTCTCTGGAGATGTTTTTTGGAAACGTAAATTACACGATGGTTCTGCCGCTAGTTTTTCTCGTAATGCTTGCATAGTTTTCCGATGAGTGTCCATAAGCAGTTTTGCTTTTTTTGCTGCAATCTTCTGATATGTATGATCCGACCAGTACCACCGACTATTTGCATCGTCTAGTATTCTGGCATGATTTATCATTTGCGTAATAACTTCAGTTCTTTCCTTAGTCAATTTGTCAATGTTCGCTTCAAGTTTTAAAACTTGATCTGCGCAAAATTGAAAATTTGCAGTTTCCACACCTTCAACGTACGTACCTACCGTTAAACACGTTATAATACCTGCTACAAAAGCCATTTTTGTAAAACTAGGAAAATAAGATCTGCTAGGTGTAGGAGTTAATTCAGCCCCATATAATCCGAATAATAAAGATATCATTACGATTACCCATAAAGACGACCACTAACACAGTAGTTTAAACAATATCAATTAATGAAACAAATTTTGCAAAACATGCGGTATACGATATTAGGCTCCGGAAACCAACAAAAAACTCGGTAGCAATTTTAAAATATTTTGCAAAAAATCGGATAAGGGTATGTGAACATACTTGAAAAAAAGCTGAAACCCTTGAAGCAAGGATGCTTCGATGCTTCCTTTAGGGTAGGTGTACCACTTCTTTGTGGGACGATGCCAAAAAGCCAAGTGAGTCAGATTTATTGGCAAACGTCTTGCTTGTATGAGCGTCCTTCTACAGATGGGGAATCTCTTCTGAAGATAATTATTAGAACTGTGGGCAGGTGCTGCACGCATCGATTGGATAATAATTGAAACTTGCGTAGAGCATGGAATGAGCGGTGCCAAAAAAAATGACAAAAGAGTAGCTTTTAACTCATTAAGTTATGCAGTCGTCCGTTGTGAATTTAATATTATTAGGGTGTGGTCCACACATCGGCTCAGTAGGAGATCTCTCTAGCAATTGATGGAATTTTTCTCAAATATTTATGCTAAGAGAATTGATCTTTATATACGCCAGCAAGGTATGGATACAACAACATCAACGGTTAAGGTAATGTTTCATTTGTGTGGAATGTTTGCTGGATTCGAAAGGTCGATAATATGAAACCTCCTATATGATGGTTTAAATTAGGCGCGTATTAGATAAAAAATATTGTAAAGTTTGCGCACACAGAGTCTCAGTGGTAGAAGAAAAAGTGCAAAACACTTCGTTATTGGGGCGAAGGGTACTCCCCACGCGTTGCGCACGGGTCTATACAATTGAGCGTTCGATAGCAAATAATCAGTCAATCATTTATTGTGTAAATTTAGAGCTAGAACCATCCTTTCACATATTCCCAAGCTCTTGGAGCAGCATTGACAGCTCCAGCAGAAAGACCAGCTACAGTTCCACACGTTCTTGGATCCCCCCCAAACCCTGTACAAATAACAAACGAAGCTCCTCCAACATATCCTTCCACTCCTGGCCCCTGCCAAGAAGATGAAAAACCTGTAGAATCCGTAGCCGCTACGGGAGTTACCAGGTAAGTAATGGTTAATCCTGCTACTAGAGCCATTTTAGTAAAATTTGTAAAATAAGACTTTGTTGGTGATGGCACAAAATCAGCAGCATATAATCCGAATAATAAAGATATCATAGGACACCTCCAGTTTAGATTTCTTCAATTCGAAGAAATTTCACAACCATGTTTGCACCAATTTTTGTGAGAAAGCAAATTTTGATAAATTCATTTAAATAATCATGGTTTAATAAGCGAGAGGTTTTGATGAAACTATTCATTTTGTAAGAATATGGGTTTACAGGTTGTTGGACACTTTAAAGGTCAAACACCCTCAGCACATTTTTTTCTTAGAAAGAGCATAAAGTGACAATAAATTGAAAAGAACTTGAAGATTCATTCCGTAACCCAGTCGTTTCTAAGCGCTTTAACCTCTATGACAAGAGTTGTGGCATTTGATTCCAAACTTGAATGCTTAATATCTCAGCTGCTGTCCTTGCCGTCGTTTGTGCAACAAAGTGTTTTAGCAGCTTGTTTTGCTACTTTGAACTGAACCAACTTTTTCTGGCTCTTTTGAATTTCAAGTGGGTAAATGGCCCGGCACTAAGAGTTCTGCGATTTGGGACCCTTTGGGAAACCAGCTAACCTAAACAGGAAAATTTTTGATAACATTTTCATACTCATTTTGTGCCTCCGTGATGGAAAGTTTCGAGTAAATCTCAAGCGATTGGCGGCTTTCGTGGCCTGAGTAAGGTTGAATGAGGGCATCATCGATCCCCTGTTTTTTGAGCCATGTGAACAGAAAATGACGTAGCTTATGTGGCGAAATTGGTTGGGACAAATCGGCTTCTTTGGCATGATTGGCCAATATTTTTCTGATGCCACGATCCGTATATTTTTTCTTTCTGACCGACTCAAATAGGAAGGTGGCCCCTTTTTCTTCCATTTGCAGGGCATGCATCGTTAGTATTTCCTTAAAACCTGATGGAAATGGAACTATACGATCTTTTTTCCCTTTGCCTTGCACGACTTTAATTTGGCATCTTGTGAAATCGATGTCGTCAAGTTTGATGTTAACAAATTCACTGACCCTGACACCTGTATACATCAGGGTTTTAAGAATTAGGACATTTTGCATGTTCTTTGCATTCCAAACGACGTCATAAAAACGTTTCATCTCCTCTTCTGTGGGTACGTAAGGTAGTTTTTGGGATTTACGTAACACTGTTACAGACAGTTCTTGTCGCACCACACGAAATAGATTTCTCATGTAGTGATAGTCGGGGTGTTCGTTCTTGAGCAGCTTGACTATTTGCTTTGCTTTTTTTTGTAAAGGTGTGCGTTTTTTTGTCATGGTGATCTCCTCTTGATAAGTTGGATAAAATATTGGTCGTCATGTCTAAGGAAGCAATCCCAAAAATATTGAAGTGTTCATGTATTAATGGGTTTAAGGCGCGCAAATCATCATCTGTAAAATCATATTTTCTGTCTGGATCATTGAGTACTTCTTGAAGCAGCAGGGTATTAAAATATACAACGCAAACTTGCAGAAGGTGTAAGCAAAGAATGGCTAGTTCTTGATTGTATTTGTCGTTAGAGTTGATCTCGCCCCATTTACCATGGAAAAGAAATTCCATTACCCCATTCAGTCTTTCAACCAGATTGAGCATTTCGTTAACATGGATCCGAAGTTTTTCATCGCTTAAATAACGACACAGAAAAATTGTTCTCTTTGCTTTTCCGATTTCTAGTAAAGCTTGATAACCAGGATGTTTGGCATTGTTAGCGCAAAGGCGTTTCAGTAAAATATCGGGATCTACAGTTTTTGTTTTTAAAGCTGCGGCATAGTGCAGAATGAAAGCACGATAGTTGTTTCCAATCCTTGTCCAATTTATGGTTTGGCTTGATAAAGCTGGTAATAAATGAGGGAGTTTCTTCTTCAAACGCATGCTAGGTAAGGAAAGCTTCTGTTTATTAATACCTTTAATCCGCGGCAACAAATCAAAATCGAGAAGATGACTAAAGGCAAAGCCAATACAGCTTTGGCCGTGTGTATCCACAAAAATCTCATCCATATCCATTTCGGTATCGTGCTGTAACACGCCCTTCATCATGGAAGCGACTTCTGAAGACGAACATGTTTGATATTGGATGAAAACAGCAGCGCCGTTTTTATCAACATGCCAATAAAGCATGACACCTTGTGTACGATAACGCCCATGCCAGGCACTCATCAAATTTTGATCTAAAATATCTAATTTTTTTGAATCGCAGGCACAACTGACTGTACTGTCACCCCATATTTTTTTGTCTCTAATTTTATCAATACCATCGACGACACTCTTGATTGCAGCTTTCACATTGTCGTGATTGATGTAGCGATTTTTGACGTAGCATAAATCTGCGTAGGATTCTCCCGTATTACTCGTCGCCATGCTTTTCAAATCTGTATTACTACCCATGGCATAAAGGCAAAGTACAATTCTTCTTTGTAATTTTTCAATTGGCATTGACGTGTACGATCCTGCAGTTGTGAAGTGTTTTGTCAAATTAAGATCTAACGCAACTTCTTTCATAGCCTCAATCAAGGGTGTATTGGGCCATTTGGTATTGATTGTTTGGTGTGCAAGCTCAAGGTTTGTAGGCAAACTCTGTGGTTTTGATGGTGACAGTACAATAGCTCCACTTTTACGTTCAACAATTTTTACCTTCTTATTGTTCGGAATGTTCTCATTAAGGCCAATAAGATGATCTTCCAATTCTTTTTTTAATTGCGCAATAAAAACATTGGGACCTTCCGGTAAACCCAATAGGTTACAGTAATGTGCTATATTGTTTTCAAAATCTGCCGGTAGATCTTTGATTGGATCTTGATATCTATATGCTCCTTGAACCCAAATGTTTTTGATACTCAACTCTATTTCAAAGAACTCTAAAACTGACAATTCATAGGCGTTGAGATTGATTGTTATGTTTTCAGTATCTGCTACAGTTTTTTGCAGTAAGCTACCCCAAGATACTTCAGCCGCTGCTTTGTAGGGCAAAATAGTCGTAGATCGTTTATCTACGTCTAGTTTGATCCAGTCAATAGCTTTTAACAATTCTTTGAGATTATCACCATCTGTTTCAAAAGTTAGAGTCTTCAAAAGTTGCTGTAGCAATGGACGATATCCGTGCTTATAAAGGGAAAGGGCTTTCAACCTGACCTGACTCTGATACCATTTATCTCCCTTGGACTTAAGCTCTTGCGCAATGTTTTTCAATTTTTCTTGTGGAACTTTTGGATAAATAGATTGCTCGATAATACCTTGAGGTGTACTTGCTGCGATTTCTGTTAGGGTTAACAGCGTATCAAATTTGCCACCCACCTTTTTAACGTTGGCAAGAATATACTTGTCGGTATGATGTTCTGCTTTCTTTTTAATACGGTGCAAAACCTTCAAAAGCAACTCTGTCAAAATATCAGTCGATTTTTGGATAGCAATAAAGCAGAACATAGCTAGCTCTGCGTAACGTACATCAAGCGTCTGTTCCTTAAGATGGCTGGGATACAGTGTTCTAACACGCCGTTCATATTTGATGAGGAGTTGTCGTTGATAGGAGCCCATTGCCTTTTCGGGGATTTTGAGATTTTTTAAAAATTCATATTTTTTAATTTCATACAGAATGGCACTTTTCTTCAGTCGGCTCGTATCTTTTTTTAGGTCATCTAAAGCAAAGGCGTATTCTTTTTCAGGATTCTTTTCTTTTTTCTTTTTGATCTTTGTTTTAGTAGCTGTACTTTCTGAATTTAGGTTTTCTGAGCTTTCTAACTCTACTTCTTGTTCTTGCGTAACAGAAGGCTCTGTTTCCATTTCAATCGGCTTTTCCTCTAGCAATAGATCAAATTTTCGTTTTGTCTCATCCGATAAAAGCTCACTAACCTCTTTAAACAAATTGTTTTCAAAAGTGTTCTGTATTGAAGCTAAAAAACGATCCATTGCCTTTTTGGCAAACAATTCAAATTTATTCTTGCGGCAAAATTGTACCATAGCTTCAAAGAGCTGTTTTTCTGATGGTGCTTGCGGTAAGATCTCTTGTTTTAAATGCTCAGCCAAATCCTTTTTATCTTGTTTGGTAATTTCTCTACATTGAAAAAACAAACGTAAACTTGTACGAAACCTTTTCAATAGGCGTTTTGTAGGTAGTTTGACTTTTTCAAAAGAAAGATCCAGCTGTTGTGCCAAAAACTCTGTAATAGCCAAATTGATATCTATGTGATGGTCTAAAAATTGCCATTCACATTCAAAAAACTTCAAAGAAACAGCATACATCAGTTGATTGGCTCCGTGTTTGGTCTTTATATGCGCTTTTTCACCGTCACTTAATACAAAAAATGCCTCTGGCTGTTGGATAAATAGAATATGAGGTTTGCCAAGACTATGAAGCTTCGACATTGTCTTCAAAAATTTCCTTATACCTTAATTGAGGATCATCAAAATAAACCTGTATTGGCTTCCAAGCGTCAGGATCATAAACTCCGCCATACCAATTTCGCATGGCTTTATAGTCTGAGTGTTTTTTATTTTTCATGATTTTAACAAACTGTCGATACCCTGGTGGACCACCACAATTTTCTGGTGGACATGCACGCTTGCCATCGACAATTTGTGGGTATTTTTTTTCTGGTAATCTTGGCAGTATTTTTTCTAATACGATTTCATGCTCCCAACCATCTCCAAAATCATATAGATAGACAGAAACAGTATTCTTGTCTGAAAAATAATATACCAACTTTCTTTCCAATCCTGATAAAACATTTGCATCTTTTTCAAGATCGAAACTAATTCTATCAATGACCTTGGTATCGGGATTGATGATTTCAAATTCATGTAGATGTGAATCTGTCCAGCCCATGGCATTTTGGATAGCAACATGTAAATCCCAAAATGAATATGTTTCAGGGACAAGAATTCGACGCCATATCAGTGGTTTGATTTCTCGAAGCATAATTTTGAATTGGAAAACATTCTTGTACTCTGTTTGCTTTTCTTGATTCATTTTAAACCTCCTTAAAAATAGTTCCTATAAGCGTTGAAGTCGGAACTGTCACGGTGCAACTCTTAATGAATTCCCCAACATTTACGTGCTCATCAAAACATACCTTATCCCAAAAAGCAATTTAAAATATATCTCACTTTAATATACGGAACTACAAAAAAATTAGAAAATAGGAAAATTTTAAGGTTGTGATCTTACATCCTATAAAAAACAGTACCGCTGCCCCACACGCACACCATCAACCATAACTAGGCCCGGCACTATGTGGTTTGTTTTTACAAAAGGGGCCCAAATTGCAGAACTCTTAGTGCCGGGCCAACTTTTTACGAAATGCTCGTTTCGTAAAGAGTATGTCGACATGTTTTTCGATGAATTATAGTAATAAAAATATTCTATAGCTGATACGTAACTGATATCAGTGATGGTTGGGAGCATGAAATCGTATTAGAAAAAATACTGCCAAGA
>DAHXKW010000059.1 GCA_027366195.1 Alphaproteobacteria bacterium
GCGGAAGCGGATACTTTGGGTTTGTTAAAAAAGTCGAGATCTTTTGGTGTTCTCCATTGTTTTACTGGTAGTTATGATATGGCAAAGCAGGCCTTAGATTTGGGTTTTTATATTTCATTTTCAGGAATTTTGACCTACACATCTGCTGAAAATTTACGTGAGGTCGCGCGTAAAATTCCTAAAGATAGAGTTCTTTTAGAAACTGATGCGCCTTATCTTGTCCCAAAAGGACATCGATCAAATGGATATAAAACGAATCAACCTGCTTTTATAAGAGAAACATGCGAGGTTTTGGCCAATGTTTGGCAATGGTCTGTTTTGGAAACTGCGCATCAAACGACGCAAAATTGTTTACGCCTTTTTCAAAGATTGCCCCAAGAAATTGCATGACTATAGGTTTTTTTGATTGAGTGTTTGAGCCGTTTGGTGTACTTTTAACTAGAGATCATTGAATTTGTTATAATAAATGAATAAAGCCCAGCTAGTTGACGCCGTTGCTGAAACCTCTGGTTTGACCAAGAAAGATAGTACAAAGGCTGTGGAAGCTGTATTAGCAGCTATCTCCAACGCTCTTTGTAAAAAAGAGGAAGTGACTTTTGTAGGTTTCGGTCGTTTTAAAATTTCTAAACGGGCTGCGCGAGATGGGCGTAATCCAAAAACAGGTGAGAAAATCAAAATCCCTGCACGCAATAAAGTTCTTTTTTCTTCAAGTAAAGAGTTGCAGACACTTATTAATAAGTAAGCTGGTTAGCGAAAAGGAGGGTCGTCGAAACCTCGGAGTTTCCGGCTGTGGAGTTTCATAACTCCAGCTTGTTTTAAAAGCTCTATAGCTCTTAAGCCAACTTGCAAATGTTGTGTAATTCGTTTTTTGTAAAATTCATTGGCCATGCCACGTAATTTAATTTCCCCATGAATGGGTTTATCAGAAACACACAGCAAAGTACCATATGGTACTCGTAAGCGGTAGCCATTAGCGGCTATAGTTGCCGATTCCATATCAATGGCAATAGCGCGTGCCTTTTTAAAGCGTTCATAAACTGAATTTGTTTTAAGCTCCCAATTTCTGTCGTCTGTTGTGATGACAGTGCCGGTTCTTAAATACTGTTTGCCTTGATCTTCTGCACAAATTTCGCTAGTCGCTTGTTCTAAAGCAATTTGGATTTCAGCTAGCGCAGGAATGGGAACCCAAGGGGGAAGATCATCATCTAACACATGATCTTCCCGAACATAGGCATGAGCAAGGACATAGTCACCAAGGCATTGATTGTGACGTAATCCCGCGCAATGCCCAAGCATTATCCAACCGTGTGGCCTTAAAACAGCCAGGTGATCTGTTATGTTTTTCGCGTTGCTAGGGCCGACACCAATATTGATAAATGTAATACCATTCTTATCTCTGCATTTTAAATGATAGGCGGGCATTTGTGCGAGAATCTTTGGACTCTCTTTAGTGTACTTTGTATTAATTGGTCGATCGTCGGGGCCTATAAACTCATAATACTCTTTATTTTTCTTCATTAAATCAATACCATAATTTAAAAAGGCGTCCACATAACGTTGGTAGTTTGTGAAAATGATAAAGTTTTGAAAATG